>JBIOZK010000059.1:0-51208 GCA_044870975.1 Pyrinomonadaceae bacterium | reverse complement strand
TTCCCACGGACTCAAGTCTATTGTCTTTTATCCCTCGTAGCCTCTTGATCCGGTCGCTACCGCTCCGGGTTCTGACACTACGATCTTTGTCACCGCCGAGCTAAGCGTTAAAATGCAAACACCGAGCGGAGGAGTGACCCACATGCGAGCGACATCTCTTTTATGCCACAGACATTCAGCCCGAGTGACGCGCTGCATAGCTCTGACACTCGTTTGCACTCTCGGGCCGCACAGTTTGTTTGTCGCTCACAGCGCGACCAAGAAACCGGCGCTCATGACGGCAGATCAGCGCGTCGCTCACGTACTTTCGCGTTTGACCTTTGGCGCGCGACCAGGCGATTTCGACAAAGTTAAGACGCTGGGCGTCGATGCCTTCATCAAACAGCAACTTGATCCTGACGCAATCGATAACAGTGCCGTCATTGCAAAGCTGCGCCGTCTGCCGACGCTCAACATGGCGACGCCGGTGATTATTGAGCAGTACAATCCGCCGAAGCCTGCTCCAAATCCTGCGCCTGCTGTAACAAAGACGGCGGACGCGATGAATGCGCCTGAGGTGAAAACCGCGCTCCAGAATGTGCCGCAGCTTTCGGCCAACTCCTCGATGGCTGCGATGTCGAACGAGATGCCGGCTGAGATGAAGAAGGAAGATGCGGGCAGGACGCCCCCGCTCCAGCAAGAGCCGCAAGCCAAGCCGACACCGCCGCCCAGGAATCCGCAGATGGTGGTAACTGAGCTGCAACGCGCGAAACTGCTACGCGCGGTTTACAGCGACCGGCAGCTTTACGAATTGATGGTTGATTTCTGGGAGAACCATTTCAGCATCTTCGCCAACAAAGATGACGATCGATTTCTGCTGACTGGATTCGATCGCGAAACGATTCGCCCGTTTGCGCTCGGGCGCTTTCGCGATCTGCTCAGTGCGACCGCGCATTCGCCGGCGATGCTCTTCTATCTCGATAACTGGCGCTCGAGCGTGCCGCGTCCTTATCCCGCGAAAGGCGACAAACCGGCCGGCGTAGATGGTGGTTTCAACGAAAACTACGCGCGCGAATTGCTTGAGCTGCACACGCTCGGCGTCGAGGGTGGCTACACGCAGAAGGACGTTCAGGAAGTTGCCCGTTGCTTTTCGGGATGGACTATTCAAAAGCCGAACGAGCAGGGTCTGTTTCTCTATCGCCCCGGTTTGCACGATGACGGTGACAAGGTCGTGCTCGGTCAAAAGATTCTCGCCGGCGGCGGGATTGCCGACGGCGAACGCGTCCTGGACATCCTGGCTACGCATCCATCGACCGCGAAATTCATCGTGACCAAACTGGCGCGTCGCTTCATCAGCGACGATCCGCCGCAGGCCGTTATCGATCGCGCGGCCGCAGTCTTTTTGAAAACTGATGGATCGATTCGCGAGACGCTGCGGTCGATTATCACTTCGCCGGAATTCTTCTCAACCGATGCTTATCGCGCCAAGGTTCGCTCGCCTTTCGAATATGTCGTCGCCGCACTCCGCGCGACGTCCGCCGAAACCGACGCCGACCGGCCGGTGTTGGATTTTATTAGCCGCATGGGCCAGCCGCTGTTCGGCCGCATCACGCCGGATGGCTATCCGGATCGTGCTGACGCCTGGCTCGCAAGCGGCGCCATGGTAGCGCGGCTGAACTTCGCGGCGGCGCTGGCGACGAACCGGCTGAGGGGCACACATCTCGATTTTAAGAAGCTGTTGGATAGCGTCGATCAAGCAAACAAGGATGCCGTCGCCAATCGCTTAGTTCTATTAACCGCGAATGGTGATTTGTCTGATTCGACGCGCTCCGCGATCAAGACTTCTACTACCGAAGCGCTCGTAATCAAGCCCCCCGCCCCGCAGACAAACGTACCCACAGGTTTATCCGGTAACGGGCCTCCGCCACCGCCGTTGCCGCAAATCAGCGGTTACGTTCCCGAAATGATCGCGCTCCTGATTGGCTCTCCGGAATTTCAACGGCGATAGATGCGCAAACAATTTGGAGTGCGCCGGCCTCCGTCTGTCAGAAGCCCGACCGTCAGGGAGGGCCGCTTACCCAAGATGGCCCTCCCTCACGGTCGGGCTTCTGACACGATCAAGGTTGCGCTCATCATTTGTATCATCGTCGGCGAACTTCCTGCGGTCACCGTGGCTCAACGCCGCTTGTCAGCAACGATCACCATAGACACATCCCGCCCTGTTAATCGCTTCACTCCCTCACGCGCACTCGGCGCCGGGATCGATGGACACGAAAAAGGTGTAAATGATCTGCAACTGAAGCCAGTCAACATCAAGGCGATGCTGTCCGTGGGCCTTCGTCCTTTGACCTATCGTTTGCGAACGGAATTGGGCATCGATGTTTGGCATTGGAACCCGCGAGGATCGTGGAGCGATCCGCACAAACCGGAGGGGTATTGGACTTCGGACGGCAATCCTGGCGCGCCAATCTTGCTCTCGTACGGCTACAGTCTGCCGCGCCGCGGAAACACACTCGATCAGGCTGCGAACAACGGCTATTCGCGCATCGACGACGGCGACGTCCAGTCTTTCTGGAAGAGCAACGCTTATCTCGACGCGCACTACACCGGCGAAGACAACAAACTTCATCCACAGTGGATCGTAATCGAATTCCCACAGCCCGTGCCGATTAACGCGATGCGCATCCTGTGGGGCGAACCGTTCGCCAGGCATTTTCGAGTTCAATATGCGAACTTCAGCGATCGAAGCGTCATCGCACTAAATCCGCCCGGCACCTGGCACAATTTTCCCAACAGCGAATTCACCCGAAGGCGCGCCGACGGGCTGAATAACCCTGGCGAGCGCCTGCTGCGCTTGTCGCAAAAGCCAGTTCAGACTGGACTGCTTCGCATCGTAATGACCGAGTCGGCCATGAGCTTTGAGGGTGCTTCCGATATGCGCGACACTCTGGGCTTTGCAGTGCGCGAGTTGTACGCGGGCACGCTCGATGATAGCGGCCGCTTTCAAGACCGCATTCGTCATGGGTTGAATCAACAGCAACAGACAATCATTCATGTCTCGTCGACTGACCCATGGCATCGCGAGTCTGATCGCGACGATGCGATCGAACAAGCTGGACTCGATCGAATTTATCAATCTGGTCTGACGAACGATTTGCCGATGCTGATTCCCACCGGACTGCTTTACGACACGCCCGAGAATGCCGCTAACGAGATTCGCTATCTGCGCGCGCGCGGTTACAAATTCGATCAGGTTGAATTGGGGGAAGAGCCGGACGGACAGTATGTGACTCCGGAGGACTTCGCGGCGCTGTACATTCAATTCGCCGACGCGATTCATCAGGTAGATCCGAAGCTGCAACTCGGAGGGCCAAGCTTTCAGGAGATTCTGCCGAGCCACGGCCAGTCATATCCGATCGACAATGCCACCTGGATGCGCCGCTTTCTCGATTACTTGAAGGCGCACAATCGCATGGGCGATTTCAACTTTTTCTCGTTCGAGTGGTATCCCTTCGACAACGTCTGCGCGCCCACCGCGCCGCAAATGGCGCGCGCGCGGAATTTATTTGAAGAGGCGCTGCAAACTCTGGCGCGGCGCGGCACAGTCCCGCGAGACATTCCCTGGATAATTTCGGAATACGGCTATTCCGCCTTTGCCAGTCGCACTGAGTTGGACCTGGAAGCAGCGCTGCTGCATGCCGACATCCTCGGCACGTTTCTCACATTCGGCGGTGATCAAACATATCTGTATGGGTACGCGCCGGACGTTGTGCTGCGAGAGCGAAGCTGCACCGAGGGCAACAACATGCTCTTCTCAATGGACGATGATGGGAACATCGAACATCGCTTCGCGTCTTACTTCGGTGCGCGGCTGCTGAGCCAGAATTGGCTGAAGGCCGGCGACGAAACTCACGAAATCTACTCGGCCGGTTCCGACCGAAAGGACGAAAACGGAAATGAATCGATCGCGGCCTATCCAGTCCGCCGAGCTGACGGTCTTTGGTCGCTGCTACTAATCAACAAAGATCCGAAGCGGTCCTTCGAGGTGAATCTGGTGTTTAGCGGCGGCGCGAATAGACCTACAGCGAAGATGAAACAACCGCTCGATGTTTATCAATATTCGGGAGAGCAGTACCGGCTGGGCGGCTCATCGAAGAATCCATATCCAGTCCGGGCGGAAGAGCCGAAACACGAGGTGATCAGGTCACCAAATCGGCTTGAGAATCTAAGGCTGCCACCTTATTCCCTGACGATTGTCCGCGGCGCCTTGGAACAATAGATCCGACCAATTGATTGATACCCCAAACTGCCGGTCGCAGCGTAGAGTGCCGAACCTTAGGCCGGCAAATCGAATTCGCCGGCTCGAATAACCTGCGCGAGCCTTTCAACCTCATGCGACATCGCGCGATCCACGGTCAGGGGTGAGATGTATTTCCTCACCACCTCGCGCGCCTTCTCGACACCTTTTCCGGCCTGCAGCGGCGCGCGATATTCCAACCCCTGGGCGGCGGCGATCAACTCGAGCGCAGTCATCATCTCCGTGAGCTCGACAATTGCGCGCAGCTTGATCGCCCCGGTCATGCCCATCGACACGTGATCTTCTTTGCCGCCGTCGGTCGGTACATTGTCGATGCTGGATGGGTGCGCCAGCACCCTGGCTTCATTCAGAAGCGCGGCCGCGACAATTTGCAGCATCATGAAACCTGAGGCCGAGCCGGCCTGCGTCGTCAAAAATGGCGGCAGGTCTTCGTTGGCGTCAGGGTTAACCAGGCGATCGATGCGCCGTTCGGTGATGCTCATCAAATCCGTCATCGCCATGGCGGCGTAATCGAACGCCAAGGCCAGGGGTGCGCCGTGGAAGTTCCCACCAGAGATCACTTCGTTTGTATCAGTGAAGACCAGCGGGTTGTCAGTGGCGCTGCCGGTTTCAATCTCAACACTCTCACGCGCATGCGCGAGCGCGTCACGCACGGTGCCATGCACTTGCGGCATGCAGCGCAGCGAATAGGCGTCCTGTACGCGCGGATCGTTTTCCAGGTGCGATGCGCGGATTTGGCTGTCGCGCAACAGTTCGCGCAGATGTGCTGCCACTTCATTTTGTCCGCGATGAGGGCGGGCGGCGTGGATTCGTTCATCAAAAGCTGCCGGCGTCCCCTTCAACGCTTCGAGCGTCATCGCGCCGGCAATGTCAGCAACGCGCGCCACTCGTTCCGCGCGATGCAGCGCGAGACCGCCCACCGCCGCCATTGCTTGCGTGCCATTGAGCAGCGCGATGCCTTCTTTCGCCTCTAACTGCAACGGCTCGATTCCTGCTTCACGCATAGCATCAGCGCTCGTCATTCGTTGATCATTGAAGAAGGCCTCGCCTTCGCCGATCGCGGTTTGCGCCAGATGGGCCAGGGGCGCCAGATCGCCGCTGGCGCCAACCGATCCTTTTTCCGGGATGACGGGTGTCACACCGCGTGCCAACATCTCGATCAATTTTTCAATTACGATTGGCCGACAACCGCTGTAGCCAAGTGCCAAGACGTTCGCCCGCAGCAACAACATCGCGCGAGATTCTTCAATCGAGAGGGGCTTTCCGAGCCCGCACGCGTGACTGCGCACCAGATTTAGCTGCAGTGCCTGCAGCTCAGTTGGCTCGATCCGCACGTCGGATAATCGGCCAAAGCCAGTGTTCACGCCGTAGACGGTGCGGCCCTCCGCGATAATCTTCTCGACTACCGCGCGCGATTGCTCCGCGCGCTGGCGGGCAGAATCTGATAGGCCAACCGGGTCCTGGCCTGACGCCACCGCAGCGATCTGAGCCAGGGACAGTCTTTGGCCATTGAGTTGAATCATTGAATCAATCTGTAGTGAGCGGTGAGCAGCGAGCAGTAGCCTAGCAGACTGCGCGCTGCTTACGGCTCACTTCAAAATCCGATCTGGAGTTTCTGAAACGTGTATCTTGCGATCCGGCGTTTGGGTCACTTCGATCTTCTTGAATTCTCCAGTGCCGCGTAAGCGGTGCCGCGCGCGCTTAGCGCGTCGGACGGTGGCGCGAGGGACTGACGAAGCCGCGCGCGCGAAACTCGATACGCGCCGTAGCGGATGCAGCGAAAATTGATGCCGCGGCAGCACTTCGCCGGTGGCTTCGCGCAAGCGTATGGTCGATAACGCGAAGATCAAAAGCGTGAAGTTGAACGCGACTCCGACCATAATGACCATCGAGCCCGGCACTAATCCAACCTGCGCCCGCGCGACAAACTCATCAAAATTTACTGCTGCCTGCGGATGCAAATAGACCTTTAAGTTCCAGCTCAACGCCAGCAGCGCAAATAACCAAATGTAGTTTCGCCGCAGACGACGGCCGATGGCCTCCCACACGCTGATGGTGAAATTTGGCGTCAGCAAATCGGCTGCCAGATGCGACGCCCACTCCTGATCGCGAGGCATTCCGTTCGGCGCCAGCATCTGCGCATAATAACCAGTCTCAATCACGCGCACGCGGCTGGCCCAAATTTCGTAATAGCGATAACGGCGCGCTTCCATGAGCAGGAAAATTGCCACCAGAATCGAAATGATCGGGATCAGAAAATGCGGATTGTTGGGCGAACTGAATGCGAATGAAAGCGCGCCGGCCACCGTCAGTACGGCCCAGTAAGTTGTGTTATCGAGACGGCTGCGCCAGGTATTCGAACGCTGGACCTCACCCCGATAAAAATGCGCCATCGCGGTGTTGAATTCCGCGGGCGACAGCTTTCGCATGACATCTGCGGTAGGGCTAGACTTTCGATCCGGCACTATCGTGTCGTGGATCGACGGCGACACCGGACGCAGTTTTCCACTCGGACGATCGCCTGAGAGATTCGGCAATGGACCCGTTGAGCCTGACCGCAGCGGCACCCGCGTGGTGATTCTGGAATCATGAATACCACTATCGGTGCGCGCTTTATCGGAGAGTCTGCCTGTCGGTTCGGTTCTAGTCGCCATTATGGCCCAAGGTACGAGGTGGAGAGCGCTCGTGGATCCTGACTTCGGATAATAGCACGGATTTGCAACTATTTAGGCCGAGTTTTGCGCACCTTAGCGGCACTTTTTCCACACCGGTTCACTGCGAACCGCTCAGCGAAGGTGTGCTTGACAGCCATTTTTGCGAAACCTATAGTTTCAGTTTCGTTGTTTGAAGCAAATGATGTCTGAAGGTGCCGACCCAGCGATTCGAGCCCACGAACGGTGGATGCGAGAGGCGTTACGCGCGGCGCGCGAGGCAGAGTCGCGGCAGGAAGTACCGATCGGCGCTTGCATTGTGATCGCCGAACAGGTGGTCGCGGTCGCCGGCAATCGCACTCGCACCGACTGCGATCCAACCGCGCACGCCGAGATCATTGCCCTGCGCGAGGCGGCGCAGAAGGTCGGCAATTATCGACTCGGAGACGCCACGGTCTATTCGACAATCGAGCCGTGCGCCATGTGCGCCGGGGCTTTGATTCAAGCGCGCGTGCCCTTTCTGGTGTACGGCGCCAGGGATGAAAAAGCCGGCGCCGTCGATACTCACTTTCAGATTTGCAACTCGGATAAATTGAATCACCGCGTCCAGGTAATCAGCGGCGTGCTTGAAGCGGAATGCCGCGAGCTGATGCAGGAATTTTTTAGAGCAAGGCGGAAGGATGAGGGATGAAGGATGAAAACGCCGTAAGGTAGCGCGTTCTTATCTTCATCCTTCCGCCTTCATCCTTCATCCTTGCTTTTGTGGAGAGGTCGCATAGTGGATTAGTGCACCGGTCTCGAAAACCGGAGTGGGTTAACGCCCACCGTGGGTTCGAATCCCACCCTCTCCGCCATCAATGCAGAGGTCAGAGGCTAGAGATTAGAGGCTAGAGAAATTGGCTAACCTCTAGCCTCTGACCTCTAGTCCTTTGGTTTCGGAGAGGTGCAAGAGTGGTTGAATTGGCAGCACTGGAAATGCTGTGAACGGGGAACCGTTCCGTGGGTTCGAATCCCACCCTCTCCGCCATAAAGTCAGAAGCGCGCGCGTCACCAAGGGCACGCCTCGCAAGCAAATCCTTCTACGCGTTCTGACATAATTGCGTTAACATCATGCCGATGACTAAACGACCAGCCGCAATCCAATTGACCATCTGCGTCGTAGGCGCCGCAGTTTTGTGCGCAACTTTGGCCGCTGCGCAAACGCGCCGCAAGCCTGCGAAGCGTCCTCCCGTTTGCGGTAACCCCAACGTTACCTGTGGCGGCGAAGTCACTTTTCAGCCGAACGAGTTGCCTTTTCGTATTCCGAAAAACGCGGTGATTTACGATACCGATTTGTTCTACGCGGTTATCCTTCGCAGCGTGCCGTCGCCCGAAGATAGTTGCGATAACTTCATCCCCGAACCCGAGCGATTAGCCGCGCAGACTCTATTCAGTCAAAACAAAGTGTTCACTTCGCGCTGCGCCGAACCCGGCCAGGTCTCGTATACCAACACCAGTTCCAAAGCTCAGTTCATGGCGGTTTACGGGGGAGTGACCATGGCTCAAGCAAACGAGATGCTGGCAAAAGTCAAAGCTACCGGCAAATTCCCCGGCGCCAACATCCGTCGCATGCGGGCGGTAATCAACGGCACCTGAGCCCCCTCGCTGTTTCTTTTCCCCCCGGCATCAGTCTGATTAAGTCCACGAAGGGGAAGTTATGAACGACGATAAACTTGCTGTCGAAGAGGCTCGCCGCGCCGGCCAACACGAGGCCGTCAAAGCGCAGGTCGAAGGCGAAGTGCACGCAGACATTGCCGAGCACGCTGCGCAGGCACCGCCGCGGGAAGCCGAGCGTGTGAACGCTCTGGCGAGCGACTTTCGCGCCAAAGCCGTCGATGAGGTCGCAGAGACGGAACGCGAAGTTACCCGCGGCCGCACCGCAGCTCGCGTCTCTCAAGTGATTGATTACCTGTTTTTCGTGCTGTACGGATTGCTGGGCCTGCGATTTCTGCTGGCGCTCCTGGCCGCTCGCAGTAGTGCTGGATTTGTCCGATTCATTGTCTCGGTCACTGATCCTTTCTATCGCCCATTTCGCGGAATTGTTGCCAGTCCCAGCACCGACGGTGGTCACACCTTAGTTGTGCCGCTGATTATCGCCATCATCGTGTATATCTTATTGCACCTGGCGATTAATGGCGTGCTTCGCATCGTCGCACATCGCAAGACGGCAATCTGATTCTGCAAATCGACAATCGGCTAGCGGCAATCTAAAATGCTTCCATCAGACTTCGGGCTCCGCACAACGTAGGACCGGTGAACCCCGCCAGGCCGGGAACGGAGCAACGGTAGCCAGGTTCGCGTGTGTTGCGGGTAAGTCCGGAGTCTGACCGAATCCCGCATAAAAGGAGCAGCCAAATGAAGTCCCGATTGCCGTTCCTGCTTCTTCTGATGTTCACATTTTTGGCGACGCCTGTGGCCGCGCAATATCCGGTGCCGCCCCCCAACGGCGATTACGATTATCATTTGCCGGGGTTGGAGAGTTCGCAATGGGGTCGAGATTGGGTGAACCGGCGGCCAAATGCTGAGGCCCGCGTGTTAACCAAGGGTGTCTTAGCGCCGGAGCCGGCCGACCGGCAAACATATGCGGGTTTCCTTTCGCAGAAGGACACCGGGCTCGTGCGCCTGCTGCCTCATCAGTTAAAGAACTCCAGGTTTTTCCGCCCGAGCACGCTGAAGATAAACGGCGGCGGCGCTTACTACTCTTTTTATCACCTTTCCCACGAGTATGGGTTCGGCTCTGATCTTGAATTAGGTACTGTTATCAGGATTCACAATGGAGTCGAGATAGAACCGGACCACCTCTTTAGGGTCGGCTTCGCGGGGTTCGATTATGGTCTGATTACGAACATCGGCGATGTGCCGATTGAATCAGTTAGCCGGAACGATCCAGGTGCGGACTTTATGTTGAACTACAAACCGCCACGCGCGGAACAGAGGGCGCGTTGTGAACATCGTATGCTCGGCGCGGGTCTTACCTACGATGGGCGTACCTATTCAAGCAGGGCGCCGATTCAAACGAACTCCACGTATTTGCTTCGTTCAATTAATTACGACACTTCTGATGTGCTGGTGGCGTTTCGGGTCGTGCGGCAAGATCCGGATGACAGCGTCACGATTGCATGGAAACTCTTGAAGAATTTTAATCGCCCGACTCTCGACCGGGGTAGACCAGACCCAAAATTCAAATGTCCTATCAGGTAATCGCCCGCAAGTGGCGCCCGCAAAAATTCGAAGATGTCACCGGACAGGAAGTCCTGACTCGCACGCTGCAAAACGCGATCGCGCACGACCGCCTGCATCACGCGTATCTGTTCTCGGGTGCGCGCGGTGTCGGCAAGACGACCACCGCACGTTTGGTGGCCCGCGCCCTTAACTGTCATAAGTCGCCTAAACCGACGCCAACTCCCTGCGCCCCGATTGACGATAAAGCCTGCGCCTCATGTCGTGAGATCGCCGAAGGCCGTTCAATGGACGTGCTGGAAATCGACGCCGCGTCGCACACGCAGGTCGACAACGTGCGTGACGTGATTATCGCGGGCATCAATATCGCTCCGGCGCGCGACCGCTACAAGGTCTTCATTATCGACGAAGTGCACATGCTGTCTACGCACTCTTTCAACGCCTTGCTGAAAACGATTGAGGAGCCGCCGCCGCGGGTCGTCTTTATCATGGCGACGACCGACGAACACAAGGTCCCTGAAACCATCAATTCGCGTTGCCAGGTCTTTGAGTTTCGCACGATCGCCACCGCGAAAATCGCCGAGCGATTGAAGCTGATTGCCAGGGCGGAAAACATTTCCATCTCGGACGAAGCTATGCGCGAAATCGCGCGCGCCGGCGACGGCTCGATGCGCGACGCTCAGTCAGCGTTCGATCAGGTGATTAGCTTCGCCGGCGAGAAGATCGGAACTGAAGATGTCGAAAAGGCTCTGGGCATTGCCGGCGCCGACGTCCTGGCCCGGGTGATGAACGGAATTGCCGAAAACAAACCCGCAGAGGCGTTGGCGATTGTTGACGATCTCGTGATGCGCGGCCACGACCTGCGCAATTTTTGTCGCGACGTGCTCGGTCATATTCGGGACCTGCTGGTAGTTAAAGTCTCCGGCGATCCCAAGCTGCTCGACTCTTCCTCGGCAGAAACGGCGGTGCTGCAAGCCCAGGCGTCGCAGTTTTCAGAATCTGATCTGGTGCGCTTTTTCCATTCGCTCGCTGAGACCGAGGCAAATTTGAAAGACGCCGCCAACCCGCGTTACCAGGTCGAAGTCGCGTTGGTGAAATTGATGGAGATGCGGCGGCTCGCGTCGCTGGGTGACCTGGTCGCCCGGATCGCCGAACTCGAAAGCGCACTACGAACTGGTCGTGCTCCCGCTGAAAGAAAGAACTCGCAAACCGCTCCGACAGCGCCGTCCGCCGGCGGCGCACGTACATCTTCCGCGACGTCAACGCGGAGCGCGGCCGCTAACAACGTTGCCGCTATCGAACCAGGCGCAGCGCCTTTGGCAGAAAGCGAGCGGCCCGCGGCCAACAGCTCGGCACCTTCGGGTTCAATCGGAGATCAGATCAAGGCCGAACTCGAAAAGAAAAAACGAAAGCTACTGGCCGCCGCGATTGGAGATGCGGCGCGTGTCGAGCTTGATGGCGAGGAGATCAGGATTGAGTTCTCACCGGCGGCAAAAGCCTCACGCGACATGATGGCTAAATCCGATAGTGTGAAAGTTCTGCGCGAAGCCTGCGCTACCGTTTGCGGCCGCGACGTCGGAATTCGATTTGTAGTGCGCGAGCCCGAAAAAGATGATGCGCCATTGTCACCGGACGAGGATCTCCGGCGCTCAAAACAGAACGCGCGCCAAGCTGCGGCGCAGAATCCTACGGTGCAACAAGTTCTCAAGACTTTCGGCGGTGAAATTGTCGATGTGAAAACGCCTTAATCCCGTCAGCTCGTTGATCAACTCCAACTGGAGGCCCCGTGTACTCTAACAACACCTGGTCTGAAGCAAACGCTTTGGAGCAACGCTCCAAATCTGGTGCGCGCTGGTTTTTTTGGATCGCCGGCTTAACGATCGTAACGTCAGTGATGACTTTGGCCGGTGGCGGCTACGCGTTCTTTCTCAGCCTCGGCGCTACCCAATTCATCGATGGCGTCGCGAAAGGTTTGTCGGGTGAATTCGGCGAAACGGTGCGCATCGTCGGTCTGGTCTTCGACATTATCATCGCCGGTATCTTCGCGCTTTTAGGATGGTTCGCTTACAAACGCCATCTTTGGGCGTTCCTGGTGGGCATGGCGATCTTCGCGCTTGACGCGATGATCCTGCTCGTCTTTCAGGTCTGGATCAGCTTCATCTTTCACGCAGTCGTGACCTACTGGATCTTTCGCGGCTATCAAGCCGGGCGCGCGCTGGCGGCTTTGGAACAGAACCCGGACGGCGTCATGCCGCCGGCTCCGCCTGACTTTTCTCAAACGAATCCGGCGACTGCGCCGGTGACGACCCTGAATCTTACCGGCAAATAGAATTCGCGATCCGATTGAACCTGAATGTCGGAGGCGTCGTATGCTTCCACTGAGGTACGAACATGCGAAATCCATTAATCGCCGGCATTCTAAGTTTGCTGATCCCTGGCTTAGGTCAAATCTATAACGGCCGAATCTTAATCGGACTGATCTGGATGCTGATATTCGGTATTTCGTGGATTGGTTCGGTGGGCTTCTTCGGCTTGATTGTTCACGTCATCTCAGCGTGGTGCGCTTATTCATTTGCCAAGGATCATCCCGTGCGCGCCTGACAACCCGCGCCCGCGTTAATTCTCTGGCTGGCGGGCAACGCGCAGGAAAGCTTTCGCCGCATGCGAGAGGGTTGCTCCTTTCCGATAGATGAGGTGCAACCGCCGCTCGAACTTCATTTCGCGGACTGACAGACCCGCCAACTGTTTTCGCTCAATTTCGATCTGCGCCGCCAGGCGTGGTATCAACGCGACTCCCAACCCCTGCTCAACTAATCGTTTGATCGATTCCAGCGTCGGCATCTCCAGCGAGATGTTCAGCGGAGTACGATGTTTCTCGAACGTCTTGATGACGCGGTCGCGATAAGGGGACGGAACGTTGTGCGCGATGAACGACTCGGCGCCGAGTTCTCGTACTGAAACAATTTCTTTAGTAGCCAGGTGATGATCGGGCGCGACCACCAACGCGATTTCGTCAGACGCGATCGGCAACGCTTTGATGGTTGTATCGTTTGGCTTGAACGAAACCAGTCCCAACTCGACATCGCGCCCGATGATTTCACCCGGAATGCGACTCGCCAGGCTGCGTCTCACTTCGACCTTGATGTGCGGATGGCGCGCGCGAAAAATTGGAATTAGCGGCAAGAGCGACATCACCGTGTATTCGTTGGCGCCCAGCGTCAGCTTGCCGTGATGCAAGTCGCGCAGCTCTTTGATGGCTGAATGCGCGTGCCGCCGGAGGTTAATCATCTGGTGGGAAAAGTCGAGCAGCACGCGCCCCGCCGAGGTGAGCGTACCGTCCTTCGAGGACCGATCGAATAGCGGTTCGCCCAATTCGCCCTCCAATCGGCGAATCGCCTGGCTCACCGCGGGCTGCGTCCGGTGCAAAGCTTCCGCTGCCCGCGAGAAGCTCTTTTCCTGCGCAACCGTCAGAAAAACCTCCAATTGGTTGATGTCCACGCCACCCTCTCCGTCTTGAGCTTATGAGATCCCTGGTCGCCGCTTATCGTATCACACGAGATTATACTTTCATAGAAATTATAACTTTGACTTTTACTGAGACGAAAGCCTACTCTTTTGGGCGCAATCAAGCGTTTTCTGGAGGCCCGATGACAACTGAGAGAGTAAGAATATTCGACACCACCCTCCGCGACGGCGAGCAATCGCCTGGCTGCTCGATGAATTTGAGCGAGAAGCTTCGCCTGGCACGGCAGCTGGAGTCGCTGGGTGTCGACATTATCGAAGCCGGATTTCCGATTGCCTCGGAGGGAGATTTTGCGGCTGTCAGGGCCGTCGCCGCTGAATGTCGCCACACGACCATTGCTGCCTTATGTCGAACTTCTGAGCAGGATGTCCGCCGTGCCGCCGAGGCTTTGCATGACGCCGCGCATCCGCGCATTCACACCTTCGTCGCGACTTCCGACATTCATCTGGAATACAAACTCAAGAAGACGCGCAGCGAGGTCATCGATATGACCCGTAACGCCGTTCGCCTGGCGCGTGAATATGCGGACGAAGTCGAGTTCTCTGCCGAAGATGCGACCCGCAGCGATGTAGACTATCTGTGCGAAGTTTTCGGGGTGGCGGTTGATGAAGGGGCGACCATCCTCAACGTGCCGGACACAGTTGGCTACACTCTCCCCAACGAATTCACCAACTTAATTAAGACTGTGCGCGACCGCGTGGTCCGCGAGCGCACAGACATTACGATCAGCGTTCACTGTCACAACGACCTGGGACTGGCAGTGGCCAACAGTTTGGCCGCGGTGGCCGCGGGCGCGCGACAGATTGAATGCACCGTCAACGGCATCGGTGAGCGCGCCGGCAACGCTTCGCTGGAAGAAGTCGTGATGGCCATGAACGTGCGCGCCGATCGACTGCCGTTTGAGACGAATATTGATACGCCGCAAATCTATTCGACCAGTCAGATGCTTTCGCAGATCATCGGCTTCGGCGTACAACCGAATAAGGCGATCGTGGGACGTAACGCGTTTGCGCACGAAGCCGGCATTCATCAACACGGCGTAATCAGCAATCCGCTGTGTTATGAGATCATGACGCCGGAATCTGTCGGAGTTCCGACTAACGCGCTGGTGTTGGGCAAGCATTCAGGACGGCACGCGTTGCGGCTACGATATCAGGAACTCGGCCACTCTTTGACGAGCAACGAGCTGGAGTTCGCTTATCGGAAATTCACCGACCTCGCGGATCGTAAAAAACGGATTTATGATCAGGACTTGATTTCTCTTATCTCAAGTGATGCGGTCATGTCAGCCGCCGCATAGGATTTGTCTACCAGGGGAGTTATGCAATATCGAATTGTCGTCCTTCCGGGCGACGGGGTGGGACCGGAAGTGACGAGACAGGCCGTTTGGGTTTTGCGAGAGGTCGCAAATATTTATGGCCACAGATTCAGCTTCGAAGAGCATGACGTCGGCGGCGCCGCAATCAGAACGACCGGCTCGCCTCTACCCGAAGACACGCTGAATGCCTGCCGGCGCGCCGATGCAGTGCTGTTGGGCGCCATCGGCTCTCCGGAATTCGATCACCTTCCTTCAGCCCGAAAACCTGAAACAGGTTTGCTGCAACTACGCGCGGCGCTCGGCGGCTTTGCCAACCTGCGCCCGGTAAAATGCTATTCGCCTTTGGTTTCTGCTTCGCCATTGCGCAGTGAAATAGTGGCCGGCGCTGACATTCTTTTCGTGCGCGAGCTGCTGGGCGGACTTTACTTCGGCGAACCGCGCGGCATCATCAACAACAACGGCGCATCCACAGGTTTCAATACGATGCGTTACACCGTCGCCGAGGTCGAACGCGTCGCGCGCGTAGCGTTTGAGACGGCCAGAAAACGGGGGAGCCGAGTCACCTCAGTCGACAAGGCCAATGTCCTCGAGACGTCGCAGCTGTGGCGCCAGACCGTGACCCGGGTGGCGACTTACTATCCGGATGTCGCACTTGATCACCTCTACGTCGACGCCGCCGCCATGCACATCATCATGAAGCCGACACGGTTCGACGTGATTCTCACCGAGAATTTGTTTGGCGATATTCTCTCGGACGAAGCTTCGGTGCTCGCGGGTTCGCTCGGAATGCTCGCGTCGGCAACGGTTGGCGGCAAGGTGGATTTGTACGAGCCGGTACACGGTTCGGCGCCTGACATTGCGGGGCGCGACATCGCCAACCCGCTGGGCGCGATCGCGTCGGTGGCGATGATGCTGCGGCACACAATGGATTTGCCAAACGAAGCTGACGATATTGAAGCGGCGATCGAAAACGTTTTGGAAATGGGTTATCGAACGCGAGACATCGCTACCGCTCCAACAGATCGAGTCGTCGGCACTTTCGAGATGGGCGAACTTGTCAGCAACGCCATCGCCGCCGTAGCCGACATGCGTCATGCTTATCATGCAGTGTGAAGCGGGGGTTAGAGGTTCGAGGCTAGAGGAATTTGAAATTCGAGTTTCAGCGTGGGAATTAGCGCCCAACACTTAACCAGGCATCTCTATTAATCACTAATACCACTAAAACATCCATTGCCTCCACGAGGGACTGAGAATTTAGAAGTCGGTGCAGAAGTCCGATTCCTGACAAAACGGGATTACCGCTTAGATCCGATTCAGCAATTACCACTGAACTAAAGTACACACGAAACCGTTGGCATTCCTAACCTCTAACCTCTAGTCTCTGATCTCTTCGCAATATGTCTCGCACTCTTTTCGAAAAACTCTGGGACGCTCACGTCGTGCGCGCGGCTGCAGGCGAGCCCGCGCTGCTCTATATCGATCTCCATCTCGTGCATGAAGTAACTTCGCCGCAAGCGTTCGATGGGTTGCGGGCGGCCGGTCGTAGAGTTCGGCGTCCGGATTTGACCATCGCCACCATCGACCACAATGTGCCCACGACCGATCGCAGCCTGCCGATTGTCGATGCGATTGCCGCAAAACAGATCGAGGTGCTGCGTTCCAATTGTCGGGAGCATGGCATCAATCTTTTCGACATCGAGTCAAACGATCAAGGCATCGTCCACGTGATTGGACCTGAGTTAGGCCTGACGCAACCGGGCATGACGATCGTCTGCGGCGACAGCCACACGAGCACCCATGGCGCGTTCGGCGCCCTGGCATTCGGCATCGGCACCAGTGAAGTCGAACATGTGCTGGCCACGCAATGTCTGCCGCAAAACAAACCACGGACGATGCTCATCAAGGTGAGCGGAACGCTGGCTGAGGGAGTTACCGCCAAGGATCTCGCGCTCGCAATCATCGGCCAAATTGGAACCGACGGCGCCACCGGTCATGTCATCGAATACGCGGGCGAAGCCGTGCGCGCCCTCTCGATGGAAGGCCGCATGACGCTTTGCAACATGAGCATTGAAGCGGGCGCACGCGCGGGAATGATTGCGCCTGATGAAGTGACGTTCGCGTACTTGAAAGGCCGCCGCTTCTCGCCTGCTGACCAGGAATGGGAGGACGCGTTGGGTTATTGGCGCACGCTAACGTCGGATGCTGATGCTGAATTTGATCGCACGTTGAGTATTGAGGCGGCTACCATTGCGCCGTGTGTTACCTGGGGCACGAGCCCCGGAATGGTCGCGTCCGTGAACGATGATGTGCCCGATCCAAGCAGCATCCCCAACGACAATGAGCGCCGCGCGATTGAGCGCGCGCTGGAGTACATGGCCCTGACGCCGCGTACGCCAATCTCTGGTATCGCGATTGACCGGGTCTTCATCGGCTCCTGCACCAACGCCCGGATTGAAGACTTGCGCGCCGCGGCGCGAGTAATCAACGGCCATCGCGTCAGCGAATCGGTGCGCGCCATGGTTGTGCCGGGCTCACAAAGCGTGAAGCGTGAGGCTGAGGGCGAAGGCCTCGATCGGATTTTTCGCGCCGCCGGATTCGAATGGCGCGAAGCTGGATGCTCGATGTGTCTCGGGATGAATCCTGACATTTTGCAGCCGGGCGAACGATGCGCGTCTACCAGCAATCGCAACTTTGAAGGACGACAAGGCCGCGGCGGCCGCACGCACCTGGTGAGCCCCGCCATGGCCGCCGCCGCCGCTATCGCCGGGCACTTTGTCGACGTAAGGGAGTGGGAATACAAGTGAGTTTCAGGTTTCAAGTTTCAGGTTTGAAGTTGGACACACGAACCTGAAACTTGAAACTTGAAACTTGAAACCGTTATGCAGCCGTTTACAATTCACACTGGTGGTGTCGCGGCGCTCAATCGCGCGAACGTCGATACCGACCAAATTATTCCGAAGCAATTTCTCAAGCGCGTCGAGCGTGCCGGCTTCGGCCAATTTCTATTTTACGACTGGCGCTTTCTGCCTGACGGAAATCCGAACCCTGAGTTCGAGTTGAATGAACCTCGTTACAGCGGTGCCTCAATTCTGGTTGCCGGAAAAAATTTCGGCTGCGGTTCCTCGCGCGAACACGCGCCGTGGGCGCTCGCCGATTATGGTTTTCGGGCAATCATTGCGCCCTCGTTTGCCGACATCTTCGCGAACAACTGCCTGAAAAATGGTTTGCTGCCGATTGCGTTAAGCGAAGGCCAAGTCGGAGAAATCATGCGCAGAGCGTCAGAGATTGACGGGTATCAACTGACCATCGACTTGCAGGGAAAAACCGTTTCAGACGGTGCGGATTGTGTCGCCAACTTCGAGATTGGTGACTTTCAACGTTACTGCCTGCTCAAAGGGTTGGACGACATCGGCCTAACCTTGACGCACGAAGACGCGATCACTTCGTATGAACAACGCCGCCCGATGTGGCTGCGGTGAGTGGCTACAGCTGCAGAAAGTTTTCGAGGATCCTCCGGCCGTGCGTATGCTCGTCGTCGAACAGTTCGGGATGAAACTGCACACCAATGAGCGGCAGCGAAGCATGCTGCATCGCTTGAATCGTTGAGACATCGTTCGTCGCCGTGCGCGTGAAGTCGTTCGGTAAATCCTTTACCTCATCACAATGTGATTCCCACACCGTCAGCGTCTCGGGAAGATTTGCAAAGACGCTATTCGCGCCACTCTCCAAATCTACTGAACAGAATCCGCGCTCGCGGAACGCGCCTTCGTAACCCTCACCCGGTGCGATCCGCTCGATCAAGCCAACCCGGGCACCGAACGCCAGGGCCATCTGCTGATGACCGCCACAGACGCCGAGAATCGGCTGCCGCGCTTCGCGAATCACATAAAATATTCCGGCGAGATCCTTCGGCTCGTACTTGTCCCACGGATGACTCTGGCCGCTGAGAATGATGTGTGACGGCGCCAACGCCTTCACGAATTCGGGTGTGACGTTCAGGAACGACTCGGTCACCACCCGCAGGTCAGGCTCGATACGATCGAGTGCGGAACGAATCTCGCGCGGGCTCGAACCGATCCCTTCGATAGTGTTGTCGACTAAAAGGATCATCGCCTTCTTCTCGTAGCCGGCGTCGGGGTTGGAGTCGGCTCAGGTATTGTCGGATCCGGTTCGAGACAATACAAGTGGCCATTGAAGGCGCCGATGTAGATGCGACCATCGAGCACCGCCGGCGTTGAATTGATATTGTCGCCGATCTTTATCTCCGAAATCTGCTTGCCGTCGTCCGCCGAAAGCATATGAATCCAGCCTGCTTTGTCGCCAAAGATCACGCGGCCGTCGACCACCGGCGACGTTCCCCAGATAGGCCCGCGCGCCAAATATTTCCAAACAACTTCGCCCTTATCCGCGGTCAGGCAATACAGATAACGGTTGCTCGCGCCGATATAAATTTTCCCATCCTGATAAATCGGACTACCCCAGATGCCGATGTGTTCACTCGCCACGCCCAGGTGTCCGCCCTCAGTCACGAAATTCCAAACCAGTTCGCCGGTGTCGGCTTTGTAACAACGGACGACGCCGTCTTCGGCCGCGGTGTAGACCATGCCGTTCACTACCGCCGGAGTCGAATCAGAGTCAGCGCCGATCCTCGCTTTCCAGATAAACTTGCCGTCCGCCGGATCGATGCAATAGAGGTCGCCGCCTTCGGTGCCGAGATAGACACGGCCGTCTTTCATCGTGATGCTGGCCTCGACCGATCCCACCGGCACTTTGTAAATCAGTTTTCCGTCCGCCAGATTCAAACAGTAGAAGTTGCGATCCTCACAACCGAAATAGATGCGGCCATCAACCACGATCGTCGAGCCGTCAATTTCAAATCCAGTTTCATAATCCCAGATGACGGATCCATCATTCGGATCAAGACAGTAAAGATGGTGATCCAGGCCGCTCGCGAGGATCTTATCATCCAGAATTACCGGCGTGGCTTTCATGCTGTCCTTGCCGCGGAATTTCCAGATGACACTGCCGTCATTCTTATTCAGGCAATATACGTAGCCATCAGCCGAAGGAAAATAGACGCGATCGTCGCGAATTGATGGCTGGCCCGGCCACGAAGTTCCGCCCCACGGATCCTTGTGTAAGCGGCCACTCATAAATTCCGTCTTAACATCCCAGACGACCTGCAATTGACCATCTTTCCAGGGTCCGGTCCCGTAGAAGTTCCGCTCACCATTCCCGAGCCACATGGGCACGGCGGTCGGCGGCTTCGGTTTCACAATGGTTGCGGCCGGCGCTTCGTTGACAGCTTTGGTGGTGCAGGCAGAGATAAACGGCAGGCAGCTGATCAAGGCTAAACCTGCGACGGGAATTACTCGGGGGAAAGATGGAACTCGCAAGCGGGGCACCCTCTGAAAATTGAGACGGCTATATTAATCCACAAGCGGCTCGCCGCTGCAAACCGCGTTGGCTTCAGATGCTGGTATCAGCTCATTTTTCAACCGGCGGGTAACAACCATTCGCCGCTGTAAACGACGCTGGCTGTTCCGGTAAGAACGACTTCGTCGTCATCGCGCCATTCAATCTGGAGGACACCGCCGGGAGCATGCACGTTTATTTTGCGATCGCACTTTCCATTGATGACCGAACTCACCACCGCGGCGCACGAACAGGTACCGGAGCTCTCAGTCTCACCAACACCGCGCTCCCAGATGCGCTCCTCAATGTTCCCGCGATCAACGACGCGGATGAAGATGACATTTGTGCGTTCGGGAAACTGCCGATGGTTTTCAATCAATGGCCCGAGTCGTCGCCAATCGATGGAGTCAAAATCATCAACAAAGATGCAGCAGTTCGGATTGCCCATTTGCAATGCCGTCACTTTCAAACTTTCGCCATCCACGTTGAGCGGATAATCGATGACCCGATCGAGCGATTGGCCGGTGGTCATTGGAATAGATGCGGAATCAAATCGCGGCTGCCCCAACTCGGAACGAAAGAGAAACGATCCCACAACCGAGCGCTCCAACAAATGATATCGCTTGATGCCGTTGCGTGTTTGCAGTCGGAGCAATTCATCGGACCAGAGGCCATGAAAGAAGAGGTACGCGGCGGCGCAGCGAGTGCCGTTGCCTGACATGCCGGCTTCGCTGCCATCGGGATTGAAAATGCGTACGCGGAAGTCGGCATCGTCATTATCAGGTCGCGAGGCTATTGCGATGCCATCGCCGCCCGCGCCGTAGTGACGATTGCAGATCCGGCGGGCGAAGTCGCCGAGATCGCTTACTTTCGCGAGTTGTTCGGCTTCAAAAACCAGGTAATCGTTTCCAAAGCCCTGAAATTTGGTGAATCGCATATTTGGAGTGCGTGTCAGAACCGGGAGCGGTAGCGACCGGATGATGGGCGCCTTAATTTAATTGACGAACCGGAGTCGCGCGGTCGAACCAGATTCGCAGAAACTCAATCTATCACTTGATCCGGTCGCTACCGCTCCCGGTTCTGACATTCTGGATTCGCGCGATCCAAAACGGCGTCGCCGCTTCGCTCTGCCGCCGCGCTCCAAGTCACGGAGGTGATTCGCCGAAGGCCTTGCGGAATCGCGTGGTCAGGGCAGGCTCGATATTGAGCAAACGCTCATACACGGTGAGCTGTCCGCGGTGATACATCTCATGCGCGATGGCGAAACTCATGAATGAAAGCTTGGTCATCTCTTTGCCGTCGAACCGCTTCATGGTGTTCTTCAGTTCGTCGCCGGCGGCCATCAATTTCGCGGCAGCTTCATCCATACTTTCTTTTAACAGATTGAGGACCGCGTCCTTATCGGCGGCGGCGCCGACGTCAGGGGCGTACGTCTTCACATTATCGGCAAACGACGCGCGCATCAGGTTTGTGTCCGGCCGGCAAGCTTCACCGACAAGAAATTTTTGGGATTCAACCAGATGTTGGAGCAGACGGATGACGGATCGCGAATCAGGCGTCGGCTGAAATGAAAACTTGTCGGCGGGAATTTGGTTCGCCTCATCGATCAAGCCTTTCCGTACTTCGCGCCATCCTTCGATAATGCCTTCGACCGCCATTTGAGTCTCCTCGTTGTGGCAGAGACTTTAGTCTGTGATTCCAGGAGCTAAGTTTATGCTCGTAGAAATCACAGACTGAAGTCTGTGCCACTTATTGCGTCTTCCCATTAAACGATGCGAGCAAAACAGCGATCGCATCAATCGAGTCACGTCGCACCGCGGCTGCGTCCGGATAATTATTCAGCATCATCGAAAATACCAAACGCTCGCCGGCGGCAGTCGTGACGTAGCCGGAAAGCGAAGCCACGGAGCTCAGCGATCCCGTCTTGGCGCGAATATTTCCCTGCGCCGGTGTGCCGCGCATGCGCGTGCTCAAGGTGCCGTCGACGCCGGCAATCGGCAGCGCCTCGCGAAACTGCGCAAAGTATTTATGCTTCGACATGTACGTCAGCAACTGCACCGTCGTGTTAGCGGAAATTAGATCGTTACGCGACAAGCCCGAGCCGTCGTCAAGCGCCACGTCGGTTTCCGCGATCCCGGCTTGTTTCAAAAAACTCCGCACCACGTCCAGGCCCAATCCCTCACTGTCCTTATCTCTTGCGGACGCATTCACCGGAAGGCTGGAACCACCCGTCTTCCCCAGGGTCCGCAAGATCAATTCCGTGTATTGATTCTGACTCGGTTTAAGTGTGTGGGCGGCCACCACGCTGAATGGTGGGGATTGCAAACTCGCGATTTCCACCGGCTGCGTCACGCTGGGAACGTTTGTGAGTTTGACCAGCGTAAGCGGATCACCAGGATTTATGTCCCTTGCGGAATTCTGGTTAACCGTTCGCACTCGTCCATCAATCTTCACGCCGCGTTTCACCAGCGCGTCGCGGAGCATCATTACGAACGCGAGCGCCGGATCTGGGATGGCTGCGCCGCCGCGGAAACCTGCGTCGCCCAGAGGCAATGTTCCGTAAACCTCGAGCGTGTTCGCTCCCAGGCCGCGGTAAATTCTCAACGTACGCACCAACTCCTTCGGTGAAGTCGTGGCGCGATTCACGATGTTGATGAATGAACCGCTAGGCGGACCGGTGACTATTTCTACGGGCGCACCGACGGTGGCGGCCGGCTTAATCGTCAGGTCAATCGCATTGTCGTTAATTGAAAGGGCGCTGACTGGCGCTCCGTAAGACCATGTTAAGTCGTCCCACTCCCAGCCACCGCCGACCGGCGCGCCGTTGAAATAACTTTCATCGCCGACGAGATCGCCCCTGATTCGTTTCACTCCGGCCGCCACGATGCGATCGGCCAGCGCATTAATTCCTTTGAAGTAGTCTCCTTCGTTGAAGCGTGCCGCGATCGAAGGATCTCCCCGGCCGTAGACGACGAGGTCACCTTTTATTTTGCCGTCCTCAGGTCGCTCCTTCGCATAGACTGACGTGACGAAGTGAAAATCAGGCGTCAGTCGATCGAATGCCGTCGCCACCGTGTACAGCTTCATATTCGAAGCCGGGCGCACAAACTTGTTCGCGTTCTGTTCGAAGATGGTTTGGCCGGTCTCAAGCGAGACGATCTTCACCGCGAAAAATCCTGGTTCGAGCGCCGGCTGACGATAGATCTCTTCGATGCGGGAGCGGAGTTCCGCCAGCGTTGCCGGCGCTTTAGTCGCCGGGATGATTGCCCGCGAAGATGCCGGAAGATTCGGAGATTGCCCCCGGACAACAACGAATGGCGAGCTTACTGACAGGGTCAACGCAGCCAGGCACCAGCACGCCACGAACAGTAAATTTCGTTTAAGAATGGTTCTCATCGACAGCAAATAGCAGGCAAACCTGACTTCTAAACAAAAGAATTAATTAGCTCTTCGGCATTCGCGGTGGCGGTACCGAGTTTGCCGACGACAATCCCGGCAGCATGATTTGCTAAAACGGCCGCTTCCTTCATTGATGCGCCCGCGGCCATTGCGGTGGCCAAAGTTGCAATCACTGTATCTCCGGCGCCGGTGACATCGAAAACTTCGCGGGCCGCGGTTTCGACGCAGACGGCCTCATCGTCGCCTTCGACCAACATCATGCCACGATCGCCTCGCGTTATCAGCACCGCGTCGCAGGATAAGCGCTCGCGGATCCTGCGGGCGGCCGTAGTCAATCCCTCGTCGGTATCTTCCTCGGAATTTGTCAGCCGCAGTGCTTCGTGATGATTCGGCGTCACCAGTGTCGCCGGTTTGTATGAATCGAAGTTCCGAATCTTCGGATCGACAAGGACGGGAAGGCGCGCGTAAGCCAACGGCAGGACCTCGGCCAGAATCCGCGAGGTCACCACTCCCTTATCGTAATCAGAAATCACCAGAGCGTCAGCTTCGGCGATCGCGCTCTTAACGGCATCGATGATGCGCGCTTCAACGGAACCATTCACGTGTCCGCGATGTTCGCGATCGGCGCGCACAACCATCTGGTTACGAGCAATAATTCGCATCTTAATCGTCGTCGGCCGATGTTCGTCCACAATCAGCGACTCTCGTGTTCCGTCGGTTAGATGATCGCGCAAGGCTGCGTTCAGTTTCTCACCGGCAGAATCGTCGCCAATTACGCCAATCACATTCGCCCGCGCGCCAAGTGAAGCGACATTGGCCAACACATTCGCGGCGCCTCCCAGGCGAGTCGATTCCCGCTGAATACTGACAACCGGAACCGGAGCTTCCGGTGATATGCGCGTCACCTCGCCCCAAATAAACTCATCCAGCATCACGTCGCCTAACACGACAATGCGGCGACTTCGCGCCTTTGTCAGAATTTCTGCCGCTCGATTTTTATTTAGGTCTAACAAGATGCGAACGCCGACAAATTCTAGAATTGTTTCTCGTTTGTGATTCGGTCGATGGCTGCCACGACGCGCTCAACCGGAACTTTCAGAATACATTGCGGCTTTTCAAATTCCGCACAGAAGTAACCGTGACAGGGCTGGCATGGCAGCTCTTCGCGCACGACCTCGCTCTGGTTTGTAGTCCAGGGTCGCCAGTGCGCAACATTCGACGAGCCGAAGATTACTACGGACGGCGTCTGCACAGCGGCAGCGATGTGCGCGATGCCGCTGTCGTTACCGACGAACAGGCTCGCGCGCGCTGCTAACGCGATGACTTCAGGCAAAGAAAGATTGTCAAATGCAATCACGCGCGCGGACGACCGGGACACGAGCGCCTGCGCCAACTGCCTCTCTTTAGGCGAGACCAGAGCGACCGGTGTCAGGCCGCGCAGCGACAGGTCCTCTGCGATCTTTACAAAGTTATCAATGGGCCATTGCTTCGTCTCAAACGCAGCCGCGGGATGAATCAACGCCAATCTTTCCTTATCGTCAAGGTTATGCGCCGCCAGCTTCGCCTTAACTGCTTGCGCCGCCTTTTCAGTTACGGTCAATTGCGTCGCCGGCCGATCCGTTACCGGCACGCCAGTCCAACCGATTAAGGCGAGCTGCTGCTCCACCGAATGCAACACCGGGCGCGACCAAATCTGCTGAGGCGACGGCGCGGCGTGGTTGTGCAGCCGGGCATATTGATAATGCGTGTAACCAACCCGATGCGCGGCGCCGCTTGCGCGCGTCAGAAAAGTCGCAGTGGTGCCGCCATGCAGGTTATACACAACCTGATAGTTAGCCCGATGAAGTTCGCGCGCGAGACGCGCCCGCGCCGCGTTCCCATGTCGTGGAGTTGAGATAACTCGATCGATCAGATTAGATCCGTCGAGTAGCGGCGCGACCCAATCTTCCAACAGGATGTGAATCTTTGCGTGCGGCACAAATCGACGTAAAGCTACCAGCGATGGAGTGGTCAGGACGGTATCGCCGATCGAGCGCAAGCGAATGATCAGCAACTTCTCGACTTTGGCCCAATCCCACGGCGCGGGCGCCAACGGTTGCGCGACCCCAGCTTCAAAGCTATTTGCCAGACCGAGATGGCGCGCGCTGGGCGACGACTCAATTATTTGCCGCAGGCTGTTCATCCTCGATCTTCGCTTCATCGATCAGCATCACGGGAATGTCGTCGCGAATTGGATAAACTCGTTTGCATCCGACGCATTTCAGGCCGCTGCTGTCCGGCTTCAACTCGACTTTGGCGTGACACGCCGGACAAACCAGAATCTCCAGCAACTGTTCACTAATAGGCATTTTTCGAATCCTCGATCGTTACGGGGTGTGGATGCGTAAGCTTAGCAGTATTGTCAGATTTCTAGTAGCGCATGGTGTACAATCGGATCGCCGACGAAGACTGACGCAGTTTTCTTATGATTATTGAAGAATTAGGCCCCGCAGTCGCGAATGTCTGGAACCTGCTCCGGCCCGCGACCAAGCACCTGGTGGAGAGGGCTTGGCAGTCCTCGAATGCCGGGATCCCGCAACAAGTGCCGCGCCCGTCACAATACGATCCGCGCGCGGACCAGGAATTGAATCAACTGCTGGCAGCCCTGGATGAGCGGGCTCAACAAATCGAGAAGTCCGGCGATCGTGACGCCGCTCGCGAGGCGCGAAGGTTAGCTGATGCGTGCGCAACGCTGCTGAGTCAGCAGACGCAATCCGCCGAAGCTTTTGCGCGATTGATCCAACGCGCACATCAACAGAAGAATTATGCGCAGGTCGACGCGCTCGCGGCGCTGCTGCCCGAACGGTTGGCGCCCAGTGAGATTTGCGATCTGGCGAGAGCCAACAACGTGATCGTGCGCGCGCTGGCTCACGAAACTCTGGCGCAATATCCCACCGGATTATTGGCAGCGCTGCTCCGCGATCCAATCGACTCAGTCATTGCCCGGCAAGCGCTGGAAAGACAGGCTGCTGAATTCGAGTCTGTGGACGCCGCCAGGGTGCTCCGTGAGTTCGTCGACGGAACGGAAGAAAACTTCGACTGAAGCTAAACGCGTCGTCAGCTTGCATTCCTAATCAATCGTCCCAAACAACGACACGTCGCTCGAACCCGAGCGACGTGTTTGTGTATTGGGTCGTGGTTGAAGCTTATTCCGCCGGACCGTTGCAAGCAGGCCCGTGCAGCGCGGGAATCTTCTGACTAATCACGGGGTAATTCGGCGCTTCGTCAATATTGATTTGTGTCCAGTGCGCGAATTGCTCGGGCACATTGTTGTCGGCGAAGATTGCTTCGACGGGACATTCAGGGACGCACGCATCGCAATCGATGCAGGTATCAGCGTTGATATAAAGACGATCAGGCAACTCGTGGAAAGCTTCGACGGGACAAACCGCAGCGCAGTCGGTGTACTTACAATCAACGCACGGTTCAGCAACAACGTAGGTCATTCGTTAAATGACTCCTTTCGACATCGACACAAATGTTTATTATCTAACGCAAAGAATGTCAACTGGAAAATTTTAGCAGGTAGCGCAAATTGTTTATTTGCGTTCGCAAGATAACACATTGCGCTACCTCACTTCGGTACATAAGTAAACCAGAAATAGATCGCCTGCCCCAAACCGATCCAGAACCCAATGATCGCTCCAAACAATTCGATCGTTTTCAGATGATGTTGCGCTACTGACAACACCAGCGCTTCCAATTTCTCGATCGGATAGTCCGAAACTTTCTGCCGCACCAATCCGCCCACGTCGAACTCGGCAATTGCCTGTGGTAAACGTTCGCGGGCGGCGGCGACAATCTTCTCGGTGAGTGCGACGGAAGCTTTATCGATAGCACCAGCGGGCATGTGGTCGGCAAGCTTTCCAATCGGCGTCACCAAGAACTTTTCAATCTGCGCGCTCAGGATTCCGTTGATGGTCTTCGCCGTGTCATCGCGGGACAGCACCGTCAGCAAACTGCTCGTGAGAAACGCTTTCACCCGCGCGGCTGAATCAGGGTTGAGCGTCTCCAGAAGTGCTCGTAACGTCTGCGGCTGCAAACGCAGCAGGGCATCGTCGAGATAAGAATTGATCGACCCGACAAGTTCCGGACTCCTCAGCATCGCCACGAACCTCTCTGTCGCCTGACGCTTAATATTTTCGAAGTTGTCTGACGAAATCTGCCCGAGCAGATCGTTGAGTGGGCGCTGCATCAGGTTGTCGATCGTTTCATTCAGAAACACGGTCGCTTCGTGCGCAAACGCGTCGCCGCGGAGATATTCTTCCACCCGCCGCGGCAGGTGATTATTAACCAGGTCGTCTACTTCGTAGTAAATTCGCTCGCGCGAAATGAAAATCTTTTTGATGAAGGAAAGGCGATCGTAATACTCGTCAACTTCTCGTTTGATTAGCCCGCCAATCCGCTGACGCGTGTTCTTGCTGGCCGCGATATCCGCAAGATGATGGACGACCGGCGGCACCTGCTGATCGATTCGTTCCTTTATTAGCGCAATGGTCTCGGATGAAAACATCTCCGCCAGCGTGGCGTCAGTGCGGGCGAGATCGTCGATCCGATCGCTGACAAATGAGTAGACCTTCGCCTCGAATCGCTCATCCGCGACAAACGATTCATATCGCTCCTCGATGAACGAACGCAGAATGCCGATCGTGTCCGCGCTGATCGTTTCTTCAAGCCGGCGTTCGAGCAGTTTGTCTATTTGCTTATCGACGAACGTCTCGATCGCCTGCGCCGTCTGATCGCTCTTCAAGACCGACGCGATGTGTTCAGCTAATCTCAGTTGCAGGGCTGAGATCGTATCCAGCACCGGTGCGCGCGCGCCTCGCGGCAAGGCTTCAATCAACGACGGATGGGCTGTTGACAGCAGCTCGCCGGTATAGGAGGTAACGAACCCTTCGACCTTGCTGGCAAAAAATCCAGTCTCGAACAGGGCATCGAACACCGTGTCCTGCGACACGAGTTCATTGCCCACCGCGTTACCAATCGATTGCGCCAGCCGCG
Organism: Pyrinomonadaceae bacterium; assembly: GCA_044870975.1. Lineage (GTDB taxonomy): Bacteria > Acidobacteriota > Blastocatellia > Pyrinomonadales > Pyrinomonadaceae > UBA11740. Next base: position 22,346 of record JBIOZK010000059.1, on the reverse strand, counting down.
CGCGATGACGCGGAATCATTCCCTGCGGCCAGATGGTGAGGCCGAAAATCTTTTTGGCTCGATAAGGATGAAACAACATCCAGATGGCGAGCCACGCCGCGCCATAGCCATGCACCGTCGCGATGACGATGATGCCGGCGCTAATCAGGATTTTTAGAGTGAGTGGATTAATTATGCTGCCCCGTTTGACTGAGAGGTCCGTGCCAACAGCTACTCATCATCGACATCGCTTCGCCACCACAAGTCGGTCGCGGGCAGCCGATCAAAGTCGGTTTCGAGCCACGCTGAAGACTTGCCGGCTTCAAACACAATCTCGCCGCCGATGACGGTCATCACGCAGTGCGTCTTCAAAATTTCCATCTCTGGAATCTTCATGATGTCAGCCGAGAGCACGGTAAGATCCGCGAGCTTTCCTACCTCGATCGACCCACGCAGGTTTTCTTCAAAGGCGACGTACGCCGGCCAAATGGTGAACATCTTCAGCGCATTCTCGCGCGAAACCTTTTCTTCCGAGTGCCAATCGTCATCTGCAAATCCGCGAATGTCTTTGCGCGCAACCGCCGCGTAATACTCAATCATCGGTTCGCCACGTTCCACGGGCGCATCCGAACCTCCAGGCACAATTACGCCTGAATTGATAAAGGTGTTCCAGGCGTACGCTCCCTTCAATCGCTCTTTGCCAAGCCGACTCGGTGCGAAATGGAAATCGCCAATGGCGTGCGAAGGTTGCATCGATGGAATGATGCCAAGTTTGGCAAAGCGAGGTATGTCGGCCGGGTTAACAATCTGTGAATGTTCATCACGCCAACGAGGCTCAGCGATCTTGCGCTGCGACTTGGGGACGGCCTTGAGAGCTTTTTCGTATTCATCAAGCGTGAATCGATTCGCGTAATCGCCGATCGCATGCGTCTCAACCTGAATGCCCTTTTCGAGCGAGGCCTTCAGCATCGGAAATAGATCTTCGTCCTTCACACGCAGAAATCCCACGTTGGGTTTCATGCTGCCATCGGGTTCTTTGATTTCCGGGACGTCGCTGTAAGGCGCCAGCAAGGCAGCACCGCGCGAACCGAGGGCGCCGTCCGAAACCACCTTGATCGCCCGCACATTCAGACGGTTGCCATAGGCTTCGATGATCGGGCCTTCACGCAACAATCGATTAGCTTCCGGCCCCGGGCCATACACGGCCTTGTAAATGCGAATCTTGAGTTTGCCTTCGCCGTAAAGCTTCTTGTAAAGGTCTACGTCGCGAAAGCTGCCGCCCGGATCCTGAACCTGCGTCCAGCCAAGTCCAATGCTGCGCTTGTCAGCGAGAATCGCTGCCTGCTCGTCATCGCCCCCGGGACCGGCAGGCACTTGCCGTCTCACCAAACCTTGCGCGTTATCGAGCAGCATCCCCGTCGGCTCGCCGGTTTCTTTATCACGGAGAATCTGTCCGCCAAACGGGTCCTTTGTTTCCTTAGTCACCCCACCGGCCTTCAGGGCCAGGCTGTTCGCCACGGCGCCGTGACCATCAGCGCGACCGAGAATCACCGGATTGTTCGGCGAGATCTTGTCGAGGTCCCAACGTGTCGGAAACGCCTGGTTTTTCCAGAAAGTTTCGATCCAACCCCGGCCCGTAATCCAATCACCCGGCTTTGCCTTATCGACCCGCTCCTTAACCTTCGCGAGGAAATCTTCGAGCGTTGTGATGCCTTCGAGATTGAGGTTCATCTCGCGCTGGCCCACGCCGAGGAAATGATAGTGCGCGTCAGTCATTCCCGGCACGACCGTCGCGCCATGCAAATCGACCACGCGCGTGTTCGGTCCCTGGAATCGTTTCGCGGCAGCATTGGTGCCGACGAACACGATGCGATCGCCTTTGATGGCGACCGCTTCGGCGTGCGCCATCTTTTGATTCACCGTATAGATGTTGCCGTTGAGCAGGACCAAATCGGCCGATGCCGTCTGGCGCTGAGGCACGACCCAACCAAGCAGCACAACAGTCAACAAAATGGAAAGAATCTTCATGTTCTTCCTCTTTCGATATTGGCGGAATCAGGCAAGAGCGGAAAAAAGTTATATCACAGCGCGGCAAAAGGTGTCAGAAGCCCGACCGTGTGGGAGGACTCGTTTCGCATCCGGCCCTCCCTCACAGTCGGTCCTCTGACTCAGCGAAATCGTCCCTTATGAAACGCACAGCGGAAACATTGCAACTGAGAACCACTTAGCCCGCAGCACTTAATTCGACCGCATTTTTTCGATCAACTGGAGGTAGGCGGGATCATTCCGCAACGAATCGAACACGCTGTTCGCCGAAACCGCCGCATGGTCTTTGAAACCTTTTTCGACCGCCGTCTGCAAAGTTTTCAGCGCCTTCTTCTTGTCACCCTTCGCGCTGTAGGCCCAGGCCAAATAATAAAAAGCCCCGGGCCGATCCGGATCAACCTCGGTCGCCAAGGTGTAGAGCCGCACCGCTTCGTCGTAACGCTTCAGCGTCTGCAGAGAGTTCGACCCGCGCTCGTTTAGCCCGACGTATTGGCCACTGAGCACTCGCCTTGCGACGCGCCGGGTTGGCGAATCTTCCTCCGCCTGGCTTTGACGACGCAGCCCATTAAGTAGCGTCCGCAAACGAAAGCCCGGATCCACGCCTTCGTCGGCAGCGGTCGCCTGTCTCTCGCTTTGATTCTCGTCGCGAACTCTCGCGCGATCGGTTGCCGCCAACAAACCGATCAATTGGTTTTCGAGTTCCCTCTGCTTTTTGATTTGTTGCTGTTCGTCTCGAATGCCTTCGCGCACTTCCCGTGAGTCTCGCAGCGCCTTAGCTCTATTGTCACTTTCACCGATGTCGCGCAAACCGGCGAAGCTGGAATTCAAATTCAGATAAGCCTGATAGGCCTCGAACACTTTATTTTCCTGCTCGAGTTCCTGTGCGTGTTTGAGCTGCCGCGCCCACAGACTTTCGATCACGGTTGGATCTTTTTCGCGACGTCGCGCCTTCATTGCCGCCAGTTCCATCCACGCGACGGCATCGACCGCGACCGAAGACGGCGGCCACTCGTGACGTCCTGCCCAAATTGCAATCTGGTGCGGCACATTCACGCGGGTGAGCTTTTCATCGAGTTCCTTAATCTCGGGAAAATTGAAATCTTCGATGCCGGCGATGCCGAAGATTGCGAACTGCGTAGTCGTGGTAGGTTCGATGCCAGGTGGAAATGCAGCACCGCCGGCGATGACTCCCGCGAGACAATTCCTGCATTGAGTGGCGAAGGTCAGCGCTACCCGCGCGCCGCCGGAAAAGCCAGTGGCGTAAGCACGACCGTCATCAATCGAGAATCTGTCGGTGGTGTCACGAACCATCGCATTCCACGAATCGATGGAAGATTGAATGGACGCGTTCCGCGAGTTGTTCGAGCCCACGACGATCCAGCCAAACTGCTCGGCCGCATCTTTGAAGCGCTCGACGGGAACGCGGCCACGCGCGCCTGGATCGAAGGCATAAAGCACGGGCCACTTCCGGCTCTTATCGTAGTTACGAGGAAGGTAAAGCGCGTAAGACTGGTTCGGTTCGCGCGCGCAGGTGACTTTTTCGATGACTTGTCCGACAGGAACAGGAATCGGCTCCTGATTGCCACGTCCGTCGATCAACGACAGCAATAAAAGGAAGACAAGCACATCATGATTTTACAGATTTGCGGCCGCGTTTTGGAGTGCGGCGGCAGAGCGCAGCGGCGACGCCGCTTTGGATTGACCTTCTTGAAGATTTACACGAGCGCTTATCGAATTCTGATCCAAAGCGCCGTCGCCGCAGCGCTCTGCCGGCGCACTCCAAATCAGCGACCAATCACCGGCAATTCAATCCATGAAGCATTTCGTTTGTTGCGCGCAACCTTGATTACCGGGACGCCACTCTCGGGAATGCGCGCGAAGGTATCTTTGTCGGCGCCGGCAATCGCAATCCGCAAACGATGACCTTTCTTAATCAGCACTGAAGTTGGCTGCAGGGCAAACTTGAGTTCGGTCATTTGTCCCGGCACCAGCGGCATCGCATCTTTCTTTTTGAAGGAATGATACGGAACGGAAAGCTTGTAAGGCGGCGCCTCTGTGGAAATCTTTCGATGCAGCGCCCGCAGCGCTCCTTCGGTCACATAGGTAACGATGCCCTGCTCGTCGATGTCTTCCAGGTAAACGAAGAACGCGCCGTCGGTCGCACTGGAACTGACGAACAAATCGATGATGGGATGGCCGGTTATCTCAGTGTCGGCCTCGAACGGGCCTGAGGTGTAGGTGAGTAGTTTCTTGTCTTCCGCGGCGCGATCAGGATACGCGACCTGACCACCCACTTGCGTGTGCCAACGGTTTTTCGCGCCGGTCGTCGCCTCGAAGTTTACGGTGTATGAATCTTCGGCGTTTGCGGCTTTGGGCGTGGCGGTAGACAACGCGTTCGCTTCATCCAAATACCAGCGCACAGATTTCGCGTGCGGCAAGGGCCACGTCGTCGTGGTCTTCCATTTCCCTTCACCGATGGTGAAGTAATAAAGCAGCTTCTGCGAATCGAGGCCCGTGTCAATGCCCTTCAAATAATGATCGAAGAATCGCAGCCACTCATATCCCTGCATCACTCGTAAGACTTGATCGCCTGGATAAGGACTCGCATTCTGGCCACCGCCATGATTCCAGGGGCCGATCACCGCGCGCTGATAATTGCCGAGCGTCATAAAACTCCGGATCACCGCATCGGCCGTGCTGGCATCGAACCAACCGCCCCAACTATTTATCGCCGCGTTGGACTTTTGGATTTGCGAAGCGTAACTGTGCAAACTCAGCTCATCGAGCGAAAAGCCAAAAGCGCGATCATCGCGAAATGACGTCTGCCGCGCCGCCGAATACACTTCCAGGTTTTGGGCACGCAGTTTGGTCGCTTCGCGATAGAGATGCTGGTCTGTGTCTTCGTCGACCAACCTCACGCCGGGATTACCGTCCAGTTGTTGATTTCCTTCACTCCAGGTCTTCACCATCCAGTCCGTCAGCACGCCACCGGGATAGGGCGTCTCAGAGAAGGCATCGAACTCAAAATGGCGCGGGATGATCGCCTTCACCGCGGGATTCATGCTCACCGCCAGCCATAAAGCGGTGTTCCCATCATAAGAATTGCCGGTGGCCCCGACTTTCCCGTTAGACCAGGGTTGCTTGATGATCCAGTTAACCACTTCGCCATAGTCTTTTATCTCGTCCTGAGAAAACGGCGCACGCCAAACGCCGAACGATGCGCCAGTGCCGCGAGCATCAACAAAAATTTGGGCGTAGCCATGGCCGGGAAAGAACATATTGGGCTCTTCACCTTGCTTCGAGCGCCAGTAACGAGTCATGCGCATGATCGCGGGAACCTTCTCGTCGAGCGCCAGCGGTTTCGGCAGCACCACGTCAATCGCGATTTTCACCCCGTCGCGCATCGGCACGTACAGCGAATGCCGCTCCCACTCTCTATATTTCGGCTCGAGATACCCCTGGTAACGCTGACGCTCCTGCGCGGCCTGCGAGGCCGGCAGCTTCGAGAGCAGGAGATTCACCGATTGATCCGGGCGCTGGCCAAAGCAATTCGAAGAACCACGGAGAATCAAAAGCGCGAATACAATCAGCACGCGAGTTCCTGGCATCGTTTTCCTCACTGGCAATAATCTCAACAAGGCCAGGATTGTACGCCGTTGGCCCTGACCTTAGACGTCAAGAAATTGACGTGATACGCCAGCCGATGTTAACTGAAATCGTCGATGACAAACGTCCCTACCATTCAGGCGAAGGCCGTCGAAAAGATTGTGCGGGCAGCGGCGGCGCGCGGCGTTGAGGCGCGCGACCTATTTCAAGCGGCCAGGGTCAATCCGCAAGGGCTCGACGATCCCGATCGTCGCATTCCTTTCGCCCAGGTTGTCGAGCTTTACGAGCAGGGAGCCCAACTCACCAACGATGACGCCTTTGGGCTTCATGTAGGTGAGACGGTCGACCCTAAAGCTTTCGACGTTCTCGGCTATTCGGTAATCAACAGTTCGACTCTCGGCGAGGCCTTTGAACGCGTCGTGCGTTACGGCGTCATTTGGACCAACGGGTCTTACTTTTCTGTTGATACAACTCCGTCGCTGACGAAGATCGCCTATATCTATCCGGATGAATCGATTACCGAGCGACGTCATGATGTCGAGATGACCTTTGCGACCCTCACTTCACTTTCGCGCAACGTTACCAACGCGGACGTATCGCCGACGCGGGTGACGTTTGAACACGACCGCCCACGCGACACGACTGAACACGAACGGATATTCAAATGTCCGGTGGAATTCAACGCCTCATTGAACCAGTATTTCATTGAGTCAGCAGCGCTCGCGTTGCCCATCATTAAAGCCGACCCCGGTTTATGTGCCGTGCTCGATCGTCATGCGGAAGCGTTAATGGCGAAATACCCGCGACGGAACACGCTGGTCGAACAGGTCCGTACGATGATCAAAGACCAGTTGAGCGGCGGGAATGCTTCGCTGGAGCGCATCGCCGACAGCCTCGGCATGAGCGGCCGCACGCTGCAACGAAAACTGCGTGAAAATGGGACGTCACATCAGGAGTTACTCGACCAGATGCGCAAGGATCTGGCGATGCGGTATCTCCAGGAGCGTGAAATGGCCATCTGCGAGGTTGCTTATCTGCTGGGTTTTTCGGAAAGCAGCGCGCTGCATCGCGCCTTCAAACGCTGGACAGGAAAGACACCGAACGAATTTCGCGGTCACTGATCCGTCAGCCTAACATTCTTTTCAGGCTCGCCATTCGTTCGTGAAAATTAATTCGTTATCATGTCTCAGATTAACCAAAATCTTTTCCACGGAGTTTTCGATGAATGCTGAATCTCTAAATCTGTCGACTGCGAACGGCGCGACCACGGCTTACGTCGCCAGGCCCGACGAAGATGCGAGCGCGGCCGTGCTCTTGATCCAGGAGTGGTGGGGCATTAACACGCACGTGCGTGACATCGCCGGACGCTACGCGCGCGAAGGTTACCTGTGCGTGGCGCCCGACCTTTATCGCGGACGAGTTACGAAAGACCCGGCTGAAGCATCTGCCATGATGCATGCACTGACGATCGAAGACGGCCTGGAAACCATCCGCAAAGCCATGGACGCCGCAAAGGAAACTTACAAGGTCGATCAATTTGCGATCACCGGATATTGCATGGGCGGCACCTTCGCGATGCGCGCAGCCTGCGATCTTCCCGAATTGAAAGCAGCTGCACCATTCTACGGCGATGTTCCCGAAGAAGATGTGTTGAAGAATTTGAAAGTGCCGACCCTGTTTATTGCCGGCAAGAAGGATGCATGGATCAATCCGGAAAAAGTGAATGGCTTGAAGGAGATTACCGCAAAGTACAATTTGCCCGTCGAAACAATCAGTTACGACGCCGACCACGCCTTCTTTAACGATACGCGCCCCGAAGTTTATGACCCTGAAGCTGCCGCTGATGCGTGGCAGAATGTGCAGGAGCACTTCAGAAAGTATCTCTAGTTTAGAGGCGGGCTACCGCCCGCCGTCGGCCAGTGGGCCGACTCTAAACAATCAGAATTCTGAGCTATGGCTATACAGACCTGTCCAAACTGCGGCACGAAGAACCGCGTTAACGAATTCCTGGCGGCGGCGCACAAACCCATCTGCGGCAAGTGCGGCGCGCTGTTAAGCGACGGCGCCGCCGCCGACGGCAATGCAAAGCCGCAGGTAGTTACGGACGCATCATTCGCGACCGAGGTCATCGATGCGTCGTCCGCGAAACCTGTGCTCGTAGACGCGTGGGCCGAGTGGTGTGGGCCGTGCCGCATGATTGCGCCAGTGCTCGATCAGCTCGCCGCAGAATCCCAGGGCCGATACAAGATCGCCAAGCTGAATGTCGATGAGAACCCGCGCACGGCCGCGCAATTCAACATCCGCAGCATTCCCACGATGCTGATCTTCAAGAATGGGCAGCTTGCCGATCAGATTGTTGGCGCGCAGTCGAAACAGGTGATCGCCGCCCGACTTGCGCGCCAACTTTGATTTACTCGCCTCGCTGATTCAATTGCGCCGGCAGAGGCTTATCGACTTTCGGACGAACCGGCAGACTGGCAACCTCCCACAGCGTCATGTAGATCGTGCGGGTTACCCGTTCCATCTTGTCGTAATCGATCTTCTGTGGCTCGTCGCCGGCGCGGTGATAATCCTCGTGCACACCGTCGAAGAAGAAGATGATGGGAATGCCTTTGCGTGCGTAGTTGTAATGGTCGCTGCGGAAGAAAAACCTGTTCGGGTCCTTCGGATCGTCGTACTTCACGTCGTAACCAATCTTCAGGTAGGAAGCGTTGACCGTCTGGCTCAATTTGCCGAGATCCGTGCTCATCATCGTCGAGCCAATCACGTAAATATCATTCGGGCCTGAAAGACTTTCATTGCGGGGATTGGTGTCGCCCTCTTTCTTGCTGCGGCCGATCATGTCGATGTTTAGTTGCGTCACCACGTGATCCAAAGGAATGGTTGGATAATCGGTAAAGTAACGCGAACCCCACAAGCCTTTCTCTTCACCGCAATGCCATACCAGCAGGACGGATCGCCTGGGCCGCTGCTTGGCACGCGCGAGGGCTTCGGCCATCCCCAACACCGCGGTGGTTCCTGAGCCATCGTCGTCAGCGCCGTTGCAAACCGTGTCTGTGCCAATCGCCTGGCACCCGCCACTGCCGGCCATGCCGATGTGATCGTAGTGGGCGCCGATGGCGACATATTCGTCTTTTAATTTCGGATCGCTGCCTTCCCAAATGCCAACGACGTTCTGGGTCATCACGCGAGATGGGGCGGTCGAAATTGTGATGCTGACATTCTTATTGGGGCTAAGATCGAATGGCGCGACCGGCTCGGCAGTCGCCGCGCGACTGGAAATTGTCGCCAGATCGGTTTTCTCGCCCTCCAATAATGCAGTCGCCATCTTCGTGGAGATCACCACGTTCGGGAGGGCGACGTTGGTAGGACTTGTTGCTGGCGCCGGCGCCTGGAATTTCTCGACGACCGCGCGCGCCGGCTGCAGCGCCCGCTGACGTTGCGTGTCCCACGGGGCGACGCCGCCGAAACCGCTCCCAGGCACAACCGCCGCGGGATTGAAAATTGTGATTATTCCCTTCGCGCCGTGCGTCTGCGCGTAGGTCGCCGGGCTGACCACGGTACCGGCTGCCGCACCGCGCACGTCAGCCACCGTTACCCCTTGCGGAAAACCCTGCCCGTAAACAACCACGATCTTTCCCTTCACGTCGATGCCTTTATAGTCATCGATGTTCTTGGGCTGCACAATCCAACCGCGGCCGACGTAAACCAGGGGACCACTCATCGTGGCCGTGACCGCATTCGGAAGAAAATCCTCACCGAGGTTGAATTTCTGGCCGTTGATTTCAGCAATTGTTTTTGTCGAATCGATTTGATCGCGCCGCAGAGCAATCTTCTGGAAGAAAGTTCCATCATCGCCTGCCGGCTTGAATCCCCAGCGCGTGAGATTCACGGCGATGAATTTCGCCACCGTGTCCAATCCGCGCGAAGGCGTATCGCGTCCTTCCATCTCATCTGAAGCGATGAAGGAAAGATAGGTACGCAGTTGCGCCGCGGTAATCGTGTCGCCGCCCCGGGCCGTTACCGTGGCGGCCATGCCCGCCGGTTTGGAATGCGCGGGCTTACGTTGCGCCAGCGCCGCCGGCAACGAGACAGACAGAGCGACCAGAATAATCAATGAATAGAGTTTCAGGGTTTTCATATTGATGAAATGTAGCGACGGACTTTCAGAATTGGTTATACGCGCGACGGCCGAATTTGGTTACGCGTGCTGCACCGCGCTCACCAACTTTGTCAGCGTGTCCTTGGCGTCGCCATAGAGCATTCCGGTCACGGGCTTGAAGAATAGCGGATTTTCCAGGCCGGAGAAACCCTTGCCTTGCCCCCGCTTCAGGACGACCACGGACTTTGAATGATCGACTTCGAGGATGGGCATGCCGGCGATGGGACTGGAAGGATTGTCACGCGCGTCGGGATTGACGACGTCGTTGGCGCCGATGACCATAGAGACATCGGTGCTGGGGAATTCAGGGTTGATCTGCTCGAGTTCATACAGCTGCGAGTACGGCACGTTCGCTTCCGCCAGTAAAACGTTCATGTGTCCCGGCATGCGGCCGGCCACGGGATGGATGCCGTACTTCACGGTCACACCGCGCCCTTCGAGCACGCTCGCCAGTTCGCGGACGGCATGCTGGGCCTGCGCGGTTGCCAGGCCGTAACCGGGAACAAAGATCACCTTGCTTGCATAGGCGAGTTGCACCGCAACGTCTTCCAAACCAACTTCGCGCATCTCGCCCTGCGCACCTTCGACTGTTGCGGTTGCAACGCTGCCGAACGCGCCAAACAGGACATTAGTGATTGAACGGTTCATGGCGCGGCACATCAGGATCGAGAGAATGAAGCCGGAGAATCCGTCCAGCGTGCCGGCGATGATCAGCACCTTGTTACCCAGCACGAACCCGGTCGCGGCGGATGCGAGTCCCGCGTATGAATTCAGCAGAGACATTACCACCGGCATGTCTGCCGAACCGATGGGCATTACCAGTAGAATCCCAAAAAGGAACGCCAGCCCGAGCATCACGTAGAACGGAATGACCGCGGTCGGCACGAAGATGAGATAAACGAATAGCACCACCGTCACCGCCAACAGCGACATGTTGAAAATGTTCTGCCCGCGATAGACCAGCGGCTGGCCCGGCACGATGCCCTGTAACTTGCCGAAGGCGATGAGACTGCCGGTCGTCGTGAGGGCGCCCAGCATGATTTCAAAGCCCATCGCGCCCATCTTCACATGATCCAACTGCGCGATGTCCTTGAAACCGTGGGTGTAGCTGTAATATTCGGCAATTCCCACCAGCGCCGCGGCAAACGCGCCGAACGCGTGCGACAACGCAGTTCGTTGCGGCATCGCGGTCATCGGCACCCAGACGCCCATGGCCGAGCCCAACAAACCGCCGACCAACAGGCCCACGATAATCCAGGTATAGCTGACGATTTCGAAATGCAGGAGCGTGCCGATGATGGCCATCAGCATCCCGAATTCGGCCATGTGCATCCCGCGTTTGGCCGTCTCGGGATGGCTCAAGCCCTTCAATCCGAGAATGAAAAGGATTGAAGCGAGCAGGTAGCTAAATTCGATGAAATAGGTTTGCCAGTTCATAGGAACCAGGTTTCAGGTTTGAAGTTTCATGTTGGTTTCGAGCTGAAACCTGAAACTTGAAACCTGAAACTATTTTTTCCGCTTGAACATTCGCAGCATGCGATCAGTAATCACAAATCCACCGACAACGTTCGTGGTCGAGCAAACAACGGCGATGAAGCCAAGGATCATCGCGACCTTCGAATGATGCGGGCCAGTACCGCCGGCAATTACGATTGAGCCCACCAGCGAGATACCGGAAATCGCATTCGTCGCCGACATCAGGGGCGTGTGCAAGAGCGGCGGCACGCGCGAGATGACCTGGTAGCCAAGGAACGCCGCCAGCACAAAAACATAGAGCGCCGCAATGATGTTCTGCGGCGTCATAACTTCCGCCGTCTCAAAGAAAATGAATGAGAAGATGTTCCAGCTCATGTGTTAGCTCCCATAGCTGCGGCCACGCGTTGATTCATCCATTTGCCTTCGTGCGTCACACACGACGGCCCCACCACGTCGTCATTCATGTCGAGGTGCAATTCGCCATCCTTGATTAGCAAATTCAAAAACGACGTAACGTTGCGCGAATAGAGCTGACTGGCATGCACGGGCACCGTCGCGGGCAAGTTTGTCGGCGCCATGATCGTCACGCCGTCGCGCTCGACAATCTCGTCGGCTTTACTTAGGGTCACGTTTCCGCCAGTCGCGCCCGCGAGATCGATGACCACCGAACCACGTTTCATGCCGTTGATTGCGTCTTCGTCCATCAGCACTGGCGCTTTACGGCCGGGCACCTGGGCAGTGGTGACAATCACGTCGGCGCTCTTCGCCTGTTCAGCAATCAGATCGCGACCGCGCTTCAAAGCCTCTGGCGAAAGCTCGACTGCGTACCCGCCTTTGTCTTCAGTTTGAATACCGCCGAGATCGACTTCGAGGAATTTCGCGCCGAGCGAACGCACCTGCTCACCCGCCGCAGCGCGCACATCATATGCTTCCACCACCGCGCCCAGTCTCCGCGCGGTCGCAATTGCCTGCAAACCCGCCACACCCGCGCCCAGCACCAGCACGCGCGCCGGCGGCACCGTTCCCGCGGCCGTCATCAACAAAGGAAACATCCGCGGAATTCGATCAGCGCCGAGCAGAACGGCCTTATATCCGGCCACTGTGGCCATCGACGACAAGGCATCCATGGCCTGCGCGCGCGTGATGCGCGGCACCAGTTCCATCGAAAATGTCGTCAGTGAATTTTCTAAAGCGGGAGTGAGCTTCGCGGGTTCATCAAGCGGGCGCAGGAAGCCGAGCACGACGGCCCCCTTCTTCATCCGCTTGAAATCTTCTTCTGCGGGACGACTCACACACACGAGCAGGTCTGCGGCAGCCAGCAACGCGTTTCGATCCGAGACTACGGTAGCGCCTGCTCCGGCATAGTCGTCGTCAGTGCGCGCCGCGCCGAGACCTGCGCCACTTTCGATTGACACTGAAGCCTTCGCCGCGACCAGTTTCGTTACCGAATCGGGCATCAGCGCGACCCGCGCTTCGCCAGTTCCGGTTTCGTTCAGCACCGCAATGATCATCTGAGATTGGCCACGGTCCCCGACATGGATGAAGTGAAATTACGAAGGCGGAGTATACCACGCGAGAGAAAATGACAAATGTGATGCACAGCACAAAGCACCGCGGAACAAAATTTCATTGGCTACTGTGAAAAGATTCTGCGATCGTCGTTGCGTCAATTAGGCATGCGGGAGTTACCGGTCTTGTAGCCTGACAATCGCGTAATTCAATTGACCGACTAGAATGTTCGCGATATGCTTCCGCGCCTCGCAACGCCAGACGTATTACGAATCGGATTTTCCGAGACTTGGGAACTTGCATCTCTGGTAATCGGAAATAAAACCTGTGAAGATAATCGGCTTTTCAGCGGCAGTGGGAGTGCTTGGGGCGCTCGCGATTATTTGGTGGCTTCGGCCGCTAAATGCCGGAGCAGTAGGCGTCATAGTCATCCTGTCGATCGTGATCGCAAGCGCTGCCGGCTCGTTGCTGTCGAGAGTTTTTGGCGCAAAGCCTGAATCAAACAAACCGTCATCAAAGCGCCAAAGCAAGAAGAAATAATCTCGAAATGAAGACGAAACCAATCCTGTCGCTGCTAGTGGTCGTCTTATTTTTCACGTGTTGCGGCGCGCCTTTTAAAAGAAGCGCGCCGGCGCCGGTTCGTGGCTTTTTGTACAGGGGCGAACAACCACCAGGTGGCTTGGGCGCCCATGGCTATCTCGTCTTTAACGGTAAACCAAGCGCCGCGACTCAATCTCGGTACCGACACACGTGTGAATCGTTCCTTAAGAATTTTCCTCCAATCGAGGATTACGACGGGAAGGATCCGGCGTCACTGATGATTACTTACTGGCTCGTGGATCAGAGAAGTTCCAACGTATCCGATTGTGGTGCGCTTGTTGAGCACTATGATTACGCTACTGCAAACGAGATCGCCAGTGAAGTCAAGAAACTTTCGGCCACCGGACCCGTTCTCGTCGCCTGGAGTAAACCCTACGGACGCGACGCGGGGACATCCGACGCCCTAGTTTTGGATTTGTCAGATTTTAGTGACGACGATCTGGACCGTGCCATGGGTATTTGGAAAGACCGGATTGTTCGAGATCCGAGCGTATGGAACAAGGGTTTCAATTCGACCAAAGCGAAAGAAGCTTTTCGCAATTTGCTTCAGCGGTACGGCGATCAAATCCTGACCATAATCAAACCAACAACTAAGTAGGTTTTCAGCCATCAACCGCATTCGTCTCCGCGAAGCTTCTTGCGCCGTTTGAACTCCGACCTCTATAATTCCTCCCACGGCGCATTGGTGTAGTTGGTTAACACGCTGCCCTCTCAAGGCAGAGATCACGGGTTCGAGTCCCGTATGCGCTACCAACTCTTCCTAATTCAGCCCCAAACAAAGAAGAAGTACTGCCGGTGAGGCAACAGCGGCGGCGTAATCTACTTCAAAATTGTATGAGCCAGAAGATTCCCCTGTCACCACGCGTTGATCGTCGACTTCCAGCGACGGCGATCGGCGCCGCCGTGATGATTGCCGTCGTTCTTTGTCTCTCGATCATGTCATTGTCCGTGGGGGCGCAATCCGGTAGAAAGTCACCGCCGGCGGCCAAGCCAAGTCCCTCGCCCAACGGCGATGCCTCAACAGCAGATCAGGATGATCAGACTGCCACGAGCGGGAAGATCGAAGGCGAGGGTGAAACGATCGAAGGCGACGTACTTCGAGTCGATACCGCCCTCGTCACGGTGCCGGTCACGGTGATGGATCGGAATGGCAAGTACGTGCCGAACCTCACACGCAAGGACTTTAAAGTATTCGAGAATGGCGTCGAACAACGCATCAGATATTTTGCCTCGGTAGATGTGCCATTTACGGTGGTGCTGCTGATCGACACCAGCGGCTCGACCGATTTCAAGATTGATGCGATTCAGAGCGCGGCCATTAGCTTTGTAAATCAACTCAAAGATCAGGATCGCGTCATGGTGATGTCTTTCGACGATTCGATTCGCACGCACTGCGAGCCGACCAGCGATCGCGACACTCTGATTCAGGCGATTCGCCGGACAAAGAACGGCGGCGGCACCCGGCTTTACGACGCTGTCGAAGACGTAATCAGGAAAAAATTGAAATCGATTACCGGCCGCAAGGCGGTGGTGTTATTCACCGATGGGGTCGATACCACCAGCCGGCACGGTACTTACAACAGCACTATCAAAGACGCGCAGGAGTCAGACGCCGCGGTTTACACCGTCGCCTACGATACTTCCCAGATCCTCGGCCCGGGAGGCATGCGCATGCCACGTAGCGTGATTTTTGGCTCACCCGGCGGTGGCGGGCCCGGGTCACCCGTCGACTATAAGCGCGCCAGTGATTATCTGCATGAGATCACTTTTGAATCGGGAGGGCAGTATTATCGTGGCGACGGCATAGTTGGATTGTCAGGAGCATTCAGAGATTTGGCCGAGGAATTGCGCCGCCAATACAGCATTGGTTACTACCCTCCGGCCGGCCAGACGGGTCAGCGCCGCGATATCAAGGTGCGCGTCAATCAACAGGGACTGGTCGTCAAGGCGCGCGACAACTACATCTATTCAAAGGTGGCAGCGAAGGACAACAAGCTGCAGTAGGTCTGCAAACTCGTCACGTTGGACTAAAAATTGAGCCGAGCTGAATCGCTTTGATTCGCTCGGCTCAACTTATTCAGAGTGCGCCGGTGTGACGGCGCCCGGGGTCGTTTGTCAAAGGCAATCCACAGCGCGTCGCGCTGCGCTTCCACATTACTGCTTGTCGTAAACGCCGGTGCTGGTCGTCCATTTGCCCTTTTCGTTCTTGCTGGATGCCGCAACCGTACGGGTCTTGCCGTTGCGCGCTACAGTGATCGTAGCCGTGGTGGTTAGCTTCCCGGCTTTAGTGCTTCTCAGCGATAGCGTGCGGCTATTAACCTTCCGGTACGACCTCATGTCACCGGCTGGGTCGCCAGTAAGCGCATAAGGCTTGCCGTCAAACTTGCCGGTCCACTCGCTATGAACCGCGGTGCCCGATCCATCGACGCCATCCACGGTAACTTTGATTTGGTCGCCGGCCGCTTCATATACGACGGTGTGATTCTTGGTCGCGCCTTTCGGAAGTTTCGACTTCGCCTCATTCAATTTCCAGGTGCCCATGTGGGGGTTTTGAGCGGAAGCCACCACCGCGCCGGCCAAGAACACAACCAGCGCGAGCATCATCATTTTGATTTTCATATTTTCTCCTCGTAGCGGAAAGCAGATGATAGAACTGAGTTGCGCGGATTCTAGTGAGTGTCACCTGGTTCGTCAACGGAGGCTCTTTGAAAATGCGAGCGGAGTGAAACGCATCGCATCTCACTCCGCTCGTCAGGGCAAAGGAATTATGTAAGGCGTCCTGGAGCTTAGCCGCGCTTGATGGCGATTGACCCGTTTACGTTGGTCAAGCGAATGCGCGCGCCGCCGGATCCAATTTGACCATTCAGGCTGTGGCCAATGAATTGACCATCCTCGACTGGCAATCCGAAATCGTTCGTAATACCACCGTGCACGGTGCTGGCCTTGATGTCGGCGCTCGCGCCTGACGGCACCACCAGCACGACCGAGCCATTGACCGAAGTCAACTGCACGCCCTTCGTCGTCTCCAACGCGGCGACGTTTGCTTCAATACTCCCATTTACGGTCGACAGTCTCACTTCGCCTCCCAGACCGGACGCTTTCACCGTGCCGTTGACCAGCGAGGCCCGCACAAAGCCCTGTACCCCTTGAACATCCAACGAGCCATTCACCAGTTCAGCGCCGTCCAGTTGCGCGCGACGGGGCATCGTGACCGTGTATTCGACACTCGCCCAACTGTCTTCACGATTGCGGCCGCTGTAATTTCGATCTTCGGGATACCTGGTTTTGATCGAGACCATATCCGCGGCACTCTGCACGTCGATCGTCACTTCGCTGAGGCGCTGCGCGCTGTAAGCGCGTTTGACGGCGTCAACCTTCACCGAGTTCTGGTCCCAGACATTGATGTGCACGTTGCCATTGATGTTCACAATGTTCACGCGGCCGGTCGCGGTCAACGGATAGACCTGGCTGAACATCTCGGTCAGCTCATCGCCTTTCGGTTTCTGATATGAATCTGAACAGGATGTCCTGGTGAGCGGCGCGGCGTGACTATCGGTGATGTGGATGCGGTTGTCGGCTAGCGTAGCCGCCCCCAGCGATAGAATGCCGATTAATAGGGCTGTCTTTTTCATGGCTTCCTTCCTTAACGATTCCTTTGTGTTGGCTTCCAACGACTAGAACACCGTCATCAATGAGTTTGTGGCAGGTAAGTTCAATTCTTACTGCTTCGATATTCGCAGGGAACCAGACAACAGCGATATTCGAATTAGCGACTCGCCGCTGCCCACGGTGGCCGTTACTCGCCGCGGCGCGCCGCGATTGCCGTTTTGGTTCTCGGGATATTTGAGATCGAAATCGCTGCTGAACTTTACCGAGGTGCCCACGCTGGCGAACAGACGGAACGATGATTTGGCCGGAATTAACAGCCGAATTTCGCCACTGAGATTCTGAAAACTGTAACTGCCGCCAGGCAGCAAAGCTCCCGCATAAACAACTTCGCCGCTCACTGAATTCACGTTCACGCGCTGATGCTGGATGTGTGTCAACGAAACTTCGCCACTCACTGTCGTAGTTGTAAGAGAATCGCTCGCGGTGGCGGGAGCCAGATCACGGGCATCGATACTGCCGCCCGTGGCGTGCAGCTTGAACGAGCCGATTGAATCATGCACCGAGAGGTCGCCGCCAATTACGGTGGCGGTCGCCTCCTCACGAATCTTCATCAAGCGAATGCTTCCCGACGTAGTCGTAGCATTAACGCGCGCCAGGTCGGTCACAGTTATATCGCCGCTCGTGGTTTGCAGTCTCACCATGGCACCGAAAGGCGCATCAATTTCCACATCGCCAAACATGAGGCAGGAGGCGTTGGAGCGACGGCTTTTGGGTACGACTCTCAATTCCGTTGCTCGTTCGGACTTGATTTGATCGACGCGCATCAGCTCAATTTCCACGCTGCTGACGCGCACACGCACCTCATTGCGCTCCCAACCACGCACGGTAAAATCGCCGGACAAAGTGCAGGCGTACACGCTCACTTTTGGGTCCGCCGGCATGGTGCGCTCGACTTGTTGACCGCGCTTGCTCCGGTCGCGCTCAGTTCCGTGGGCGAGTGCGGGTGTCAAAAGCCCGGCGGCAAGGGCAGGCAAAACGACCCATGAGAATGCCGCGAGCAATAACCTGCGAAGTGGGCGGTAGCGACTCAACCTGCTATCTCTCCAACCCGCGCGCGTCAGCAATCTGGTTCATGAAGTCGACTTTGTTTTGATAGGCCGACAGCATGAACTGATTCGCCACCGGATCCTTCGGGTTCTTCTTCGCCGCCTTACGCGTGGTCTTTATGGCGCTGTCGATCACGGCCATGTTGTATTCGTATTCCACCTGCAGTGCGGGCCGCATCGGCGGCTGAGTCTTGAGCGCTTCGTGGAGTTGCGCGATCGCGTTCTCGTATTGACGGGCTTGCCATCCGATCGAGTTGGCATCCGGTTCAACCGCTTTCGTCTTGGTCACACGTTTGGTTGTATGCCCGCCGGCGACGTAGACAGGCTTGGGCGCGTTCGGGCCTATCGACTGCTCGGGAGATTGTTCTTTAACTAATTGCGGCGATTCTTTGGGCGCTTCCGGCTTCACCGCAGGTGGCTGATTGTTATTAACAACCGACGTTGGTTTCTGATTCTTCAAATAGACGAAACCAATTACCGCTACCAGCACAACCATCGCGACAGCGGAGGCATAAGCCAATGGCCGAAATGAAAAGAAATCTGCAAACGCACTCCAGCGCGATGTTCTAGCTACTGGAACCCTGGGGTCGGGCAACGAGGCGACGGCTAAATCGATACGCTGCCGCAATTGTTCAGTAGGAATGTTGGCCGCAAACTCTGGAGCGAGGGCCTCGGATAGCATCAGGCTTTCAGCTTCAACCGTGTTCACCGCGGCGGCACACTGGGCACAGCCGCTGATATGCGCCGCGACCCGGCCAGCTTCATCGGCCCCTAACTCGCCGTCAAACCATGCCTGGAGAGTTCCTTCTTCAATACACTTCTTCATGGCTTCACTCCAATCTTGCCGTAGGTACGCATAAATTCCTTGCGCGCCCGCGCTATCAAGCTGCCCACGTAATTCTCTTTCAACGAGAGGGTCTGGGCAATTTCGCGATATGACAGCCCCTGCTGTCGCAGCAGCAAACAACTACGCATTGGCTCCTTAATCTTATCCAACGCTCTGCGGGCCACTTCGAGTTGTTGCGAGCTGTCCGGTTTGAACTCAGCCGAAACTTCCTGTCGTGTTTGTTCATAAGCCGTATCGCGCGCCAAGGTACGGTTGCGACTGCGGATGGCGTTGCGGGATTCATTGATCGCCACTCGCAACAACCAGGGCCGCAACAACTCGCCGCCGGGCGCGGAATCCTGATGACGATAGAGCTTAAGAAAGACGTCCTGGGTCACCTCTTCGGCCAGGGCCGCATCACGCAGGATGGCGCGCGCCGTCGCAAACACCGCCCGGTGATGAAGTGTGAACGCCTCATCAAAACTTATGGCGGTCGCTTGCCGTTCAGCTTGACTTGGAATTGACTCGATTACAGCTTGGACTCCAACGCGCATTATTTTCCCAGCTTGAGAACACCGCCAGGGCCAAATTTATGGCAGCGGCGTTTGATCTACGCGATTTTGCGCCAGATCGTTCGAGAATTCCATGTCACGAGAGAATGGAACGCGCGAGCGGGAGTACCGGTCGTGTTAAGATAAACATCGCCCCCGCAAACGCTCGCATCAAAGCAGTCACATCATTATGATCACGCTTCGTAAACATCGCTTCGTCTTCTTATTCATGAGTCTCAGCACCATCTTCGTCGCGCTTGCGCCACTATTTCTAATCGCGAGTTGCCGTCCCCTGCAACAGACGCCGCAGGAATTGCAGGCACGCCAGACGCTGCGCTCGATGACGCGCGGCGGCGTCATGCCTGCGGAAGATGCAGTCGCGAAAATCGAAAAGGATTTCCCCAACACCACCGCGGGTTCGCTGGCGAAGATCGTCCATGCGCGCATCAAGCTGAACGCGCGAGATTATGCCGGCGCCGCATCGCTGCTCGATTCCGGAGCGATCGCCCAATACACAGTCATTGGCGACTACGCGTTATGGATGAGAGCAAATGCGCTCGAACAGGCTGGCCGTCGCGTCGAGGCGCGCGCTGCTTACGAAAAGTTGGCCCGCGATTTTCCAAATTCGCTGCGGGCGCGCGAAGCACTAATTCGTGATGCGCAAATGCTCATTCAGGACGGACAGGCGGCCGCGGTCCCGGTGATACTTGATAAAGTTCGGAAAGCCGACCCGAGCTCTGCCCCGATGTCGATGACTACCCATGATCCCGGGCTGGACTTACTGCGAGCGAAGGCCTACGAACAGACTGGTGATACGACCCAAGCGCTGGCGGCTTACCGGCGCATCTATTTTTTCTGGCCGGCTTCAGTCGAAGCAAGCGAAGCGGCGACCGCCATCCCGCGATTGAATTCATCATTATCAGCGGCTAATCAAGGTGAGGCTCTCACCCGCGCGCAAAAACTCTTTGCCGCCAAGCGATTCAGCGAAGCTTACGATGCTTACACGACTGCGTTTACCGGCTTTCCGACTTCCGCGACACCTGAGGAACAAGCGAATCGAGTAATTGCCGCAGCCAATTCCCGACGATTTCCCGAGGCAACCGCGGCTCTGAATTCACTCCCGAGTTCGTCCCCGGCACGCGCCGAAGCGATGTTCAATCTGGCGCTTGCGTACGGCCGGGCTAAGCAGTGGACGCCGGCGCGCGGCACGACTGACGAATTGCACCGCTTGTCTCCGGGCAGTCCCTGGAGCATGCGGTCTTACGTTCAGTTGGGCCAGCTGGCCGAGGGCGCAAAAGACGAGGTGAACGCGAGTTATTTCTATCGAGCCGCGGTCAACTTTTTTCCCGGCAATGCCGAAGTCACCCCGGCTCAGTTTTATATCGCCTGGGCCGCGCACGAGGCGAAGAATTTCGCCGAATCGTCCCGCCTGCTGACGGAACATCTCGCCCTCTACGCTGGAAACAATTCTGATTTTCGCGGTAAGGCCGCTTACTGGGCGGCGCGCGACAGCGAACGCGCAGGTAAACTCGCCGAGGCTCGCGCGATCTACCACGGCTTACAGGATCGCTACGACGCCAATTGGTACGGTTACCTTGCGAAGCAGCGGTTGGACGACCTGTCGCGCAGCGGCAGGAGCGCGGGAACGGAATTTGCGGCTGACTCAGTAGTCGGGCGCGCGCTTGCGAATCTGAAAACCGTTACGGTGGCCGAAGAAACTGCGGGCGCCGATGAAGATCAGCACATTGCCAAAGCTGACCAACTTTCGCTGGTCGGAACCGACGATTGGGCTTTGAGTGAATTGAACGTCGCGGCGGCAGCGGCGCCTGCCAGTCCTCGCGTGAATCTGGCGATCGCAAAAATCTTCCGCGCCCAGAACGACAACGTGCAAGCGCTTAATTACCTGAAAAAGAGCTATCCGGATTATTCGCAGATGAACCCGGAAGAGATGCGGCCCGATGAATGGGACGTCTTCTATCCGTTGCAGTACTGGGACATCATCAAGCAGGAATCGCGCGCGCGCAGTCTCGATCCATATCAGGTTGCCGGTTTGATTCGACAGGAGACCGTCTTCAATCCGCGCGCGGTTTCTTCGGCTCGCGCTTACGGCTTAATGCAGCTGGTCGTCCCTACCGCAATCACGACCGCGCGCCGCGTGGGAGTCGATCGCTCCATCACGATGGAATCGCTTTTTGAACCTCGTTTGAATATTCAACTGGGAACAGCGTACTTCAAGGATCAAATCGACAAATACGGTCGCATTGAATACGTGGCCGCCGCTTACAATGCCGGCCCTGGCCGGGTAGTCCAATGGCGCGCGTCTCTGCCTTTGCAAATCGATGAGTGGCAGGAAGCGGTGCCGTTCCGCGAAACGCGGCTCTACATTCAGGGCGTCGTGCGCAACACGCTGCAATATCGCCGGTTGTATGACGACAATGGCAACTTCCGTTCGGAGGTGGGAGCACATGCGATCTATCCTTCGCCGAATTCGAACGCCTCGCCCGGCAACGACACGATTCGCATCCGCCGAACAATTGGCGAAGAAGAAGAATAATCGCTCTGTTTAGAGGCGGGCTACTGCCCGCCGGCTTACTCGCAGCTGAGAATGGCGGGCAGTAGCCCGCCTCTAAACGAGATTTGGTCCTGGCCTAGCCAAATTGAAAGCAGTCACCATCACCTCATTCGGCGGAGTTGACGGACTCGAAATCCGCGAAGCGCCCGATGCACCACCAGCATCTGTCGATCGCGTTCGCGTGCGAGTGCGCGCGGCAGGCTTAAATCGCGCAGACATCCTCCAGCGCCTTGGTCGTTACCCAGCACCGGAAGGTTATCCCCAGAACATTCCCGGAATTGAATTCGCCGGTGAAGTGGAATCG
>JBIOZK010000058.1:0-3648 GCA_044870975.1 Pyrinomonadaceae bacterium | reverse complement strand
TCCGGTCGCTGCCGCTCCGGGTTCTGACCCGGCATAGCCGCCGTTTGCATCGCGCGTCACCAATCCGTCCTTCTCCAACTTCTCTAAATGGGCCAGGACTGCACGTTCGGCCATGGCGTGCGCTTTCGGCGAAACGTCCGTGTAGACTCGCGCGACTATCTCGGCGGGTGTCGAGGCGCCCTCGCTCACAGCCGCGAGAATCATGTCTTCCCGCTCCAGGCGATGGGCGATGTAGGCGTCAATCTTTTCGTATGGGTTGGCGACTGGCGGGCCGTGACCGCAAAACAGGACCGATAGATGCGGCAACGAACGCATGCGCTTGAGCGAGGTCAGATACTCAGTCATGTTTCCATCAGTGGGATCGATCAGCACCGACCCGACACCGACGACATTGTCACCCGAAAGCAGCGCGCCACTATGCTCATCGTAAAAGCAGAGGTGGCCACGGGCATGGCCAGGTGTAAAAAGTGCGCGAAGCCTGATTGCCGGTTCGCCCGCCAATTCAATTGCGTCGTCATCTTCAATAAACCGATCGACAGCAATTTGTCCTTTTGACGACTCGGCCGTTAACCGGTGCGCGGCGACAGGAATGCGCCCGTCGTGCTTCGCGACCAGATGACCGTTAAGCGAGTTTACGCCGGCGATATGATCAGGGTGGACGTGCGTGATGATAATCTCCCGCGCCGTTCGTCCGCCCGCGAGCAACTGATCGACACAGTCGGCTAGCGCCTGCTGCTCCTCCTCGTATGGTGAACCCGGATCGACAATCAACAGTTCTTTCGATGAGTAGATCAAATAACAGTTCGTGTGCGTGGCCGGAGGCTTAGTTGGAGTTCGCACCGGAAAACAAATGTAGCTGGGTTGAAATTCCATGGGCCGCGCGATTTCGCGGTTCGCTTCCGGAACTGAAAGGAAACGCGAGATGAGATCGTCGCCGAGTCCTCGCGCGAGCGTCTTCATCGCATGAAGCACTGGAGGCACCACGATGATCTTGCTGCCTTGCCAACGTTCGTAGGCGTCGCGAGCTGCAACCCATTCGCCGCTTTCCAGTTCTGAATCTTCGGTGATGTGAGGTTCTTGTTTGGCGGGACAATTAGCGAGAAAAAACCAGGTGTCGAATCGCCGCGGAGCAAACGGGGGCGTGACCCATCGGCCCGCGAACGTGAAATCATCCCCGGCGAGTCGCAGTCCATAATGTTCCAGCAACTGTGGCCAGGTCATCCGACCGGATTCGAGATCATCAAGCAGTGACTTTCGCTGGCCCGATGTCAGGGCCTCTGCGCCTCGCGCCAGCAGCACCCCAACCTCTTCAAAAAGTTCGCGAGCCGCGCAACTAATCATCGCAGCGCGCTCTTCGTCGTCGCAGCCGGCGACGTTCACCTCGGCGTCAGATGATTCCCGTTGTCCGCCGGGAAACGCACGATAACCACCGAGGAACGCGAGCTTGGTGCTGCGCTTGACCCAGAAGACTTCCGGATTGTTCGGATTGGTGTTTGCGCGAAGGAGGATAATCGCTGCGGCATCTTTGGGAGTCACCATCGAAATCTCTCGCCATCACCGCCGGCCCAGGGGTTGCCACGCATGTGATAGCCGCCTTCTTCCCAGAACCCTGCTTGATCGCGATCCAGAAAGCGCACGCCTTTCACCCATTTGGCTGACTTCCACGCATAGAGTTGCGGAATGATCAGACGAACGGGTCCGCCGTGCTCCGGGGGGATCGGCTGACCGTCATGCAGGAATGCGAATAAGGAATCTTCTTTCAGGAAATATTCCATGGGAACATTCGTCGTCCAACCATAATCATAGGCCAGCGCCAGAACGAATTTCGCTTCGGGGTGCACGCCGGCGCGCTCGGCAATCTCACGCGTGGAAACGCCAGTCCAGACGTTATCGAGTCGTGACCAGCGCGTAACGCAATGGAAGTCGGCATAGACTTTCACCGGCGGCAGTTGCATGAATTCTTCGAGCGAGAAGGTCAACGACCTTGCAACCAGCCCATCGACTTCAAACTTCCAGGTTGCGAGATCGACGGGCGGTGCGCCGTGGGCGTCGAGCACGGGCCAACGCTTGGTGCGCGATTGTCCGGGTGGGATGCGATTATCGCGACGCGTATCAGGTGAGATGATTATGTCGGGTTCGGTAACGTCTTCCGGCTGTCGCGGATCGTTTGATTGATACTTTGGATCTTTGATGAGGCTATCGAGAAAGCTCATGACTCGCGCTCTGAATTATTTAGCTGCCTGGGTCCTGGCGAGCGACTCAACCAATTCCTGTTCTTTCTCAACGAGCGTGCGCAAGGTTTCGCGGAAGATTCGCTGCGCCAGTGAACGGTCGCGCAGCAGCAGCGTGCGCAGCGTTTCGTCACTCCACTCGAGCACGGTGGTATCTTCAGTGGCGCGCGCTGAGGCTGTTCGCGGGATGCCGCAAAGCAAAGCTAACTCTCCGAGAATTGTCCCGGGGTCGGCTTCGGTCAGCACAAATGCCTGGCCATCGCGCTCGATAAATACTTCCAGCTTGCCGGCGAGAACCAGCACGGCAAAATCGGCTTCGTCGCCTTCCTTCAACAGGATGTCTCCGGCAGCTACGCTCTTGATTTCACCGGAATCGACCAACCGCTTAGTCCCATTCACGGTGAATCCATGGAACAACGGAAACGTGGTCATCAGTTCAGCGTATGATTCATTCATGGCTTTTAGCTTGGGCTACGTCTTCCGGCTGTGAGTACTTTTTTCGGCGAGCTTCACTAATTCTTCAGGCATCCACTTGCCGACGCCTTTATCGACGGCGCCTTCAATTCCGCGGCTGCGATCGTGCCAGTCATCTCGATTGCCTTCCGGCCCGCGGGTGCGCTCGTAATTCTCAGTCTGCTCGAGCGAAAGTACGATGCCTTGCGTCACGCCGTTCCAATCTTTCTGCTGAATGCCGCGCAAAACCAATGGCAAACCGGCGGACCAATCTTCCTCGGGGGCGCGCGCGTCCTGCTCCGGAATAGTCAAATTGTGCGTTGGTGGAAATTGTCCGCCCGAAAATTCCTTCACCAGTTGTTTGGCGATGTCGCGATAGGCAAGTTGCGAATTTTCCTGCCGGATGGCCTGCGCGCGACGAAAGAGATCCGCCACACTCGGCCCCGTTTGCGTTTCAGCCACAGCCTTACTCCCTGTCATGGAATCGATGAAGATACGTTACACGCGCGACCACGTAAGTACAAACCATTAAATCTGCTCCAGCTGTTTGCGCGTGAATTCGTCTTCGACGTTGCCGGTGTTTAGCGTCGTGGCCGGCTCGAACAGCATCACTTCGCATTCCTCCGTCGCAAATGGCCGATGCTCGACGCCGCGCGGCACGATGATAAATTCGCCCGGCTCGATCCACTCCGCGCGCTCTTCACCATTCTCGCGATAGTCCATGCGGAACCGGCCCTTAACCACGAAGAACATCTCGTCTTCGTGCTCGTGATGATGCCAGGTGAACGGACCCTCGAATTTCACCAGCTTGATGAATTGTCCGTTGAGTTCACCGGCGATCCGCGGGTTCCAATGATCCTGAATAAGCGAGAACTTTTCCGTGAGATTTATTTTATCCATGACGATATAAGTGTCAGAACCGGGAGCGGTAGCGACCGGATCAAGAAGCCGCTTAGATTGAACT
>JBIOZK010000057.1:0-51629 GCA_044870975.1 Pyrinomonadaceae bacterium | reverse complement strand
AACTCTTCGCGCGTATTTGCCTCGAACACCTCAGGTAACATTTTCTTTGACGGCGAGTTTGTCGCGGGTGGAACTTATGAATTTAAATCCGGCC
Source organism: Pyrinomonadaceae bacterium (assembly GCA_044870975.1). GTDB lineage: Bacteria > Acidobacteriota > Blastocatellia > Pyrinomonadales > Pyrinomonadaceae > UBA11740. The sequence goes on along the minus strand of JBIOZK010000057.1, from coordinate 51,535 downwards.
GCGGCACCATCAGCCTGCAATTGCCGGCCAGTTGCGGTTTTCACCTGGTAGCAACTTCACAGGTCAAGCAGATTTCGATGGGACCTTTTTGGGATGACCGCAAACTCAAGCTCCTGGGCGAAGGCCGTCGCATCACCGGCGACGTCGGTGACGGACGTGCTTCGGTCACCATCACCAACTTCCAGGGCGACATCAAATTCTTCCGTCGTTAGCACGCCAACTGTTTGCGTTGACCGCCCGTCTCTCAAATCCACGACGCGCAAACGAATAGTTTGCGTTACAATCCCTAAAGTGAATCGCAGCACATCAATCGCGGCGCAGCTTCTGCTGATCGCGATCACTTCCCTTCTTTTTTCGGTTTCAGCAGCCGCGCAAAAGGGCGACAAGCCACCGACCGGGCCGCTGACGACGCGCACCACGACGCGTCACGAGAATTACCGGCTGCCGTTTGGCGGTACCGTAACCGTGCTGGGAGCGCCGGTAGGCTCAATCACCATTGAAGGTTGGCAGAAGAATGAAATCGATATTTCGGCTTCGATAGAGCTGCAGGGGCCTAATGCGGCGGCGCTCGATCAACTGGCGCTGGTCAATGGCTTTGCCGTCGACGTTGATGTAAATCACGTTCGCATTCTTACGACCGGCACGCATGACCGCGAGTTCATGAAGCGCAACACGAAGAATTTTCCGAAAGCCCTGATCGGTCTACCCTGGAAAATCGATTTTCAAATCAAGGTGCCGGCGCTCACGGATCTTGAGATTGACGGCGGCGTCGGCCCGATCAGCCTGGCCGGAGTCGAAGGAGCGCTGCGTCTAAATGCGTTGAAAAGCGACGCAAACCTCTCGCTGACTGGCGGTTTGGTCTCGGTAACTGTTCAAAACGGCGAGATCAAACTCACGATTCCTGCGCGCGGCTGGCATGGACTGGGCGCCGAATTCAGAATGGCTGCCGGCGCTCTCAACGTTGATTTACAACCGGGCTTTAGTGCGGACATTAACGCTGACATTTTGCGCCTCGGCGAGATTAAAACTTCGTTTCCAGGATTGGAGGCGCGAGATCGAAACAGCAGCAATCCCAGATCGATGCGCGCGCGGGCCGGCAGCGGCGGGGCGACGCTGAATTTTACCGTCGCCGATGGAACGATCTTAATTAAGCAAATCGGTTCGCAATAACGGTCGAATGAGCGAGCAACACCAACTCGACGTACTGGCGATCTTCTCGCATCCCGACGACGCCGAACTGACGATGGGGGGCACGCTGATCAAGTTCAAAGCGCTGGGTCATCGCGTCGGCGTAGCCGACATGACGCGGGGCGAGATGGGCACGCGCGGGACCCCTGAGATTCGCGCCAAGGAAGCGCTGGACGCCGCGCGCGTGATGGGTCTCAATGTGCGGACGAATCTCGAACTGCCGGACGGGCACCTGGCCGTCAGCGAACAAACCCGCCAGACAGTGGTGCGCGCGCTGAGAAGGTATCGACCAGCGGTTCTCTTCACTTCGCACTGGGATGATCCGCATCCGGATCACGCGGCCACGGCGCGTATTGTGCGAGAAGCGGCGCGCATGGCCACCATGCGCAACTACGATTCAGAGGCCGGACAGGAACCAATCAAAATGCCGGCCATCGCGCATGAAGTGCATTCACGCCTCGTGGTTCCGTCATTCATCGTCGATATCTCGGAGTTTGCGGAAAAGAAGATGGAAGCGATTCGTTCTTACGTGTCGCAGTTTTATCGTCCTCAGTCGCACGAGCCGACCACCCGAATCGCCGAGAAAGGGTTTCTGCGTGAGATTGAGGACCGCACGAGATATTACGGCGCGCTGATTGGCGTGGAAGCGGGCGAACCCTTTTATGTGCGTGAGGCGCTGAACGTCAGAGATCCTTTTACGCTGCTGACCCGCCCGATGAATATTTATTCTTAGAGACTAGAGGTTAGAGGCTTGGGGTTAGAAAGGCCAACGTTTTCGCTTAACTGTCTGACGTCCAGCGCCGATTTTCAATCTTAAAGCTGACTCTAACGTGTAACTTCTTGGCTCTGACGTCTAATCTCTGGGCTGTAATGTCCAACTTCCTGACGTCTAATAACTCGAACTTTTTAACCTCTTACCTGTTACATCCTAACTTTTGATCTAATCTCTGACCTCAAACCTCTTCGCTCTACTTCTTCTTCTCATCCAGAACTGCTTTGGCAATCGCGATCACGGCATTGGCTCGCGGCGCTTCACGCTGGAAACCACGCGCCAACTCGACGGCTTTGTCATAGTCCTCGTTGGCTAACTGCGCGAAGATACCGGCGACATTAAAATCAGCGAACGAGTGCTGGTGGACTGAGTTGATCCCCTTGCTGACCAGCCGAAAGACAATCTCACCGTCCTCGCCGGTGAATTTCTCAGCGGAATTCCCCGCCCGAATCACGTCGTCCATCACCCCCCAGACGTCCGCACTCTTGCGTCTGAGCGCCACATTCGCAATCGCCAGAAAGGCTTTTGGCCGATCAAGATCGCCCGTTTCAATTCGCCGAGCTTCGGCAGCGGCATCCTCGAGCACCTGAGAAGCGCGCTCCCGTTCCTTCACGCCAATCGTGTCGGCAGTTTGCGAAAGCAGCCAGGACCGCTGCAGGTGTGTCAGCTCACCTTTCTTCGAAAATTCGATGGCCCGCTCCACGTCTTTCTTCGAAACCAAGGCCCAGGCGATCGAGGCATCGATGTATCCCCGCGCGGCATTGCGCAACTCCATGTCGTCGATTTTGTCTAGATAGTCGTGGGCGCGCTGGTCGTCCTTGTCAACCGTCGTCATTGCCAGCTCAAGGTAGATTTGATCGCGCTCAGCCGAGGTCTTGGCACGGTCCGCCCTCTCGAGCAGAGATTGCTCGCGGCCGGACTGCGGCTCCCGATTCGGCCGATCAGTCCCAGGCTTTTCATCCACCCCGCGATGTAACCATTCATCATCGCGCGTGCGTGCGTTGTTGCTCGCCATCGCGGCCAGGTTACCGAGTTGAGTTTTCAGAGCCACCGTTGTATCAGGAGGCCCAAACTGCTCGAAGAGCGGCAGCATTCTTTTGATCTGAAGATATTGGCCGTCAGCTCCCGCCGTCGATTGGTCCGGCACCGGTCGCATCAGGATAGCCGCCGCCGAACGAAAAAATGCGGCGCGCAGATCGGCGTTATTCAACGGGGTGCCGCTACCCATTTGCGAGCTGGATGTGCCGTTACCCTGAAAGGTTACGTAGAGATGCGGCGAAAAGACATACGACGCTAAGAGCGAAACTGTATTCGCGTCAGCCTGCGGGTCCAACCGCGCCTGCTGCAGCATCGCCAGATACCGCTGGTCTGCAATCGCGGCATCTTTCTCGCGAAGTGAAGCGAGGAAATCGACAGACTGCATATTAACCGAAGATAAACCGCGCTCCGCGTATTGGAGCGCCGTCTGAATGTCTCCGGAATTGAGCAGGTCTTTCGCCAATTCGAAGCGCTGTGAAGTTGCCTCGTCGACGCTGCCAGGCCGGCGGTTGCGCTCAGTCGCTTTCTGATCCTTATAACGCGCCAGCAATTCCTCGCCTAATTTCTGATCGCGCTTTCCGGCTGCCGTCAGCACTTCGCGCCGCAAATTCGGCGGCGAGGCGATGACGTAACCCCCTCGGCCGGTGCGGGCCTGCTGTTGACGAATGTCTTCCTGCACGCGCTGGTCGCTTTCCGCGTCAGCAACTTCGGCGGCTTCAAAGGCCGAACGAAACATCGCCCGGCTGCGTTCCGCGTCGCTGTTCCAAAGAGCGTCAGCGATGCGCGACTGAGTGCGCGCCCGCACGGTCGCGTCCGTAAAATTGCGCGCATCTGCTGCGAGATTAACCAACAGAGATTGCGCGTTCGCGCGCCGTTCGCTTAAAACGCGCTCGGCCTCCAACTCGGCGGCAGATTTTTCTTTGGGAGCCTTTGCCTGTTCGGAATTAGTCGAGGTTCTTTGGGCTTGAACGGCGCCGCAGAAAGCCGCGATCAAAACAAGAACTAGAAAAATGTGACGAGGCATGATGATCTCCAGGAGAGAAAAATGCGTCGGGTCGCGCGCATTCTACCGCGATATGCTCGGATTGTTTAGATGCATTTGCTCAGGTGGTTAATCCGCCGCCAAAAAGACTTCACTTCTTCTTGCTTTCCAAAACTGATCGAGCGATGGCGATAGTAGCGACTGACCTCGGCGCATCTCGATTCAAACCGCGTGCTACCTCTACGGCCTTCTCAAAGTCATAGTCTGCCAACTTTGTGAATATGCCTTCCAAATCAAAATCCGGGACCGTATCTCGCGCCGCATATAACGGACCAGCCCTGGTGACTAATGGGAAGTACAGTTCCCCGTCTTCTCCGGTGAATTGTTCTGCAGCGTTGGCGCTCTTAACAGCTTCGTCCATCTTTTCCCAGACGGACGACCGGTTGACCAGGAATGATGCGTTGGCCGCCGCCAGAAATGCTCGAGCCGCATACGGATCAGACGGCGAAATTCGCCGCGCTTCGGCGATAGCCGAATCGACCAGGCCCGTCGTTTTCTCGCCGTCGGCCTTGCTTGCCAGTTTTGCCGCCTGGGCATACAGCCAACTCTTGTAGATATGATCCAACTCACCGTTACGAATGACTTCGATTATTCGCTCAGGGTCTTTCTTAAATATGCCGTACTGGCCGAGACGAATATCGACATAGACTCTCGCATTCTTTCGCGCTTCCGGCTCGGCCACCTCGTCAGCAAAATCGCGCGCGTGCAGATCGCCTTTGGCCGAATACAGCATCGCAAGCTGGAGATAGATTTTGTCTCGTTCCGTTGAGGTCTTTGCGTGATCCAGTTGGTCACGCAATGACTGCTCGTAATTGTCCTCCATCTTGTCCGGGCGAATGCCGGTCTTGACCCAATCGTCATCGTCGCGATCGCGCGTCGCTTTCGTGATAAGCGCCGTCAAGCTTTCGAGCTGCGCCTTCAACGCGACGGTCAATTCCGGGGGCGCGAACTGTTCAAACAGCGGCAGCAGTCTCTTGATCATCAGGTAATGACCATCGTGCCCGGCAGTCGTCCCCTCTTCGCCCGGCGGCGCCAACGGGCGCAACAGAATGGCAGCAGCAGCCCGAAAGAATGCGGTTCGCAATTGTGGCGTTACGTCCGGCGGGGTGCGATTTCCAGGAAAGGATCTAGTGTAAGTCCCATCTTTGCCGAAGCCCACATAGCTGTGCGGCATAAACAGATATGAACTCAGAACGGAGACGGTATTTGCGTCCGAGAGAGGATCTGCTTCTGCGTACATCAGCATCTTCGCGTATCGCTCGTCAGCCGCCACGGCATTTTTTTCACGCGCTGACGAGAGAAAGTCGACGGTATATTGGCTCACGGAACCCAGCACGGGATCTGCAAACTCCAGGGCTCGCAGCGTCTCGTCGGCTTCAAGTAATTGCCGGGCCGCATCCAGCCGTTGATTAATCAGCGGATCAAAAGTCCCTAACGGCCCCCGGGTCGAGATCAAAACGCCATTGTTATCGCGCCGCATCGATTCTTTCAGGTTCGTGAGAAACTCTTCGCCCAGCGCTCGGTCGCGTTTCGCCGCCAGACGAATGACCTCCTGGCGAATCGGCTGGGGAAGGGTGTAGGACGTTGCGCCCGTTTGGAGGGCCTGGCTCTTGGCGCGCTCAAGCGTTTCTTTGTCGGCGATCTCCGCCGCCTCCCAGGCCTGGCGAAACATAGTTCGGCCACGTTCGCGATCGGCCGTCCAAAGTACGCTGGCCACCCGCGCCAGGGTGCGCCCTCGCGTAACCATGTCATTGAAGCTGCGCGCGTCCGCAGCCAGGTTGATCAGGAGTGACTGAGCGTTCTCTCGTCGCTCCTTCAAAAGCCTTTCGGCTTCCAGCTCACGCGCGGTTTTGGCTGGGATCTTTTCAGTGTTGGCGGCCGCCGGTTTGGCAGAAGCGGAGCCGCTCTCCTTTGTCTGTGCTGCCGCCATTGAGCAGGCCGTGAGAACAGTCACGACAATCAGGGATGAGCGAAGCAACATAGGCATTCTCCAGGTACGGAGCCCGCCGGGGTCGCGCGTATTGTAGCCTGAGATGGGTGAGATGTTTAGAGGCGGACTATCGCCGCCTCGAGGTGTTTATTAATGATATCGAGCCGGGCGCCTCAACCGAACCAGGATGCTAGTTCTTCTTTTCGTCGAGCACGGCGCGCGCAACTGCGATTGTCGCGCTCGCTCGCGGCGCTTCGCGTTCGAAACCACGAATCACGTCAACCGATTTGTTGTAATCTTCCTTAGCCAATTCGCTGAAAACGCCAGCGACGTTGAATTCGCCGGAGCTAGTGGTGCGAACCGAGGAGCCGCCCTTCGTCAACAACTGGATGCGAAAGACGCCGTCTTCACCGGTAAACTTCTCAGATGCGTTAGCGGCTTTCACGACCTCACCGATGGCTTCCCAACTCTTAGCGTGATCTATCGGCCACAGCGCCGTCGCGATCGCAGTTAAAGCCCGCGGGCGATCTGCATCTGATTCGTCGATACGCTTCGCTTCCAGCGTAGCATCTTCGATGGCAGCCAGGGCACGATCGCGATCCGTTTTGGCCAACAGTTTAGCCGCCTGCATGAATCCCCAGGATCGATGGAAGTGAGGAAGGTCGCCTTTCTTCAGCACCTCGAAAAGTAAATCGACATCCTTCTTGTCGTTAGCGCGAATGACCAACGAACCGTCAATGTAAGGACGAACTTTATTTCGCAGCTCCATGTCTTCGATTTTGTCGGTGTAATCACGAGCGCGAATATCACCTTTATCTACGTACAGCCGGGCCATCTGAATATACAAGGCGTCCCGTTCTTCCGCGGTCTTGGCGCGGTCGATGCGATCCTGCAAAGCTTTTTCTCTGTCTTCCGGATTCTGCGGCGGGCGAATTCCCTCGCGTAGTGGATCGTCGTCGCGTTGTCGAACTTCATCGGGAAGACCCTGCGCCAAAGCGTCGGACTGGGCACGAACGGCTTCCGCAATCTCTCGCGGAGCATATTGATCGAACAAAGGCCCGAGTCGCTTTAACATCAAAAACTTTCCTTGCACACCCGTGGACGTCTGATCCTGTCCCGCCGGCGCCAAAGGCCGCAGCAGAATCTCACCCGCAGTCCGGAAGAATGCGTTGCGCAACTCGGGAGAAACATTCGGCGGAGCTGTTTCGCGCGCCGTTGAGCTCGTCGACGAGCCGGTATTACTGAAGTTCACATAGGTGTGCGGCGTGAAAAGGTAAGACGTCAGCAGCGATACCGTATTCGCGTCGGATTGCAAATCGCCGGCGACGCGCGGCAGGTAAGACGCATATCGCATGTCCGCCGCCGCCGCATCTTTGTCTCGCAGATAAGAGAGAAAATCGATTCCTTCACGCGTGAGCGAAGTTAGAGCCGGATCGGCGAATTGCAGCGCACGGGCTACATCGGTGTCGAGCAACTGACGCGCTAAGGTCAGCCGCTGACTAACTGCTCCCGGCGCACCCAGCGGATCGTTGCGCTGGCGGTCGGCGGCCGCAGTTGCGTCCTGCGCCTGCTGCAAGGTCATCTTGCCCAGGAACTCTTCACCCAGAGCGCGATCGTGTTTGGCGGCCAGGCGAAGCACTTCGCCGCGAACATTCGGCGCGGGAATAATGGCGATCCCGTTGCCGTTGCTGCGCGCCTGCTGTTGCTTGATGTCTTCCTGTTGTTTTCGCTGCGATTCCTGATCGATGATTTCGGCTGAGTCCCAGGCTTTGCGAAATAGCGCTTTCGCCCGTTCAGCATCCGCGGACCAAAGGACATCCGCAATTCGCGCCTGCGTGCGCGCGCGCAACATCTGATCATTAAACCGGCCGGCATCGGCAGCCAAACTAATGAGCAACGATTGCGCATTGTCGCGCCGCTCTTTCATGAGGCGCTCAGCCTCAGGGTCCTTGGCATCCTTCGCCGGCTTCGAATTGTTGACAGCGGTTTTCGAGGCGGCCTTGTTCGCATCCGAAGGTTGTGCGGCGGCGACGCTAGAGAGAGCAATCAGCAGGGAAAGAGCGAAAAAGCTGCGCTTGGTCATAACTTCTCCTGGTTAGCGTGGTCTAAATACAGTGGGCGTGCCTGGGGTTAACGCGCGAGCAACGGACTTAGTTCCGGAAAGTTCGGGAGCGCGGGACATCTTTGCCTGCGGCGCGCCGTCAGCCTGACGGCGATCTATCTTTTCCAGCGCGCAAGGAGGCGTCGGTTCTAAGGTTCTAAACGGCAATAACCTCAAGCTCGGGATCGATCTGTTCCTTGAGCATGCTCTCAATCGCCATTAAGGTTCCGGTCAGCGAACTCGGGCACGTTCCGCACGCTCCCTGATAACGTATCTTCAACGTTTTATCGGTTAGATCCAAAACCTCGAGGTAACCTCCATCGCCCATCAGGTATGGACGGACCTTCTCATCGAGTATCTCGTTAATCTTCAGCAGGCGAGGATCGTCCGAGGTGACCGCCGCGATGGCGCCGCCCACGGCTGCTGTATCGCCATTCGGATGGTTCGCGGCGACCGATTCTGCAGCGCGAATAGGCACAGCCAGGGCCGGCAACAAATCGTCCCAGTCCGCAGCATCGGCCTTTTCCACCGTGATCATGTTGTCCATGTAAAAGACCGAGGCGACGTCGCCGATATCAAACAGCGACTTGGCGAGGTCGTCGGTTTGCGCCTGGTCGCTGGAACCGAACTGGCGCGCAACGCCGTTGGTGACGGACTCGCGCAAAATGAACTTCACGGCGTTTGGGTTTGGTGTTTCCTGAATATCGCTAATCTTTGGCATTACACATCAGCGCGGCTATGGTCTACGTGCCGAGCCATCTCCTTCGAGTTGCTTTGATTATAGACTCTGCGCGGCTCGTTTTCTATTCGCCCTTGATAAACACGATCGAAGTGACGCCCGCCTGCGTCAGTTGCTTCCTCGGCGGCTCAAATGAAAAGCAGATCACTTCGTGACCAATTGCGTACTCTTCACTTGTCACTGCATACTGCCAACACTAATGAACATTGGAATCACCGTTTACCCGACATACGGCGGCAGTGGCATCGTAGGTTCAGAGCTCGGCAAGGAACTCGCGGAACGCGGCCACACCGTACACTTTATCTCGTCGTCGCTGCCGACGCGACTAACCGAACTCAACGACCGCGTGCGGTTTCACGAGGTTGAGATGATGTCGTATCCGCTCTTCGAGCATCAGCCTTACGACCTGGCGCTGGCGACCAAGATGGCCGCGGTCGCGGATAACGAAAAGCTCGATCTGCTGCACGTGCATTATGCGATCCCGCATTCGATTAGCGCGATTCTGGCGCGCGAATCAATTAAGAATCATCGCCGTCTGCCGGTGATTACGACGCTGCACGGAACCGACATTACCCTGGTCGGCGCCGATCGATCTTATCTGCCGATCACGAAGTACGCTCTCGAGCAGTCCGATGGCGTCACGGCAATTTCGGAGTACTTAAAGCAGGCTACGATCGAACACTTCGCGTTTGAGCGAATCGAAGTCATTCCTAACTTCGTTTGCCCTGATGAATACAAACCGAAAATCGACTGCGACCTGCGCGAGTTCCTGACTCCCGACGGTTCGCCCGTCCTGGTGCATGTTTCCAACTTTCGGCCGGTCAAGCGTCCCGTCGACTGCGTCGAGATTTTCGCGCGGGTCTTGAAGAAGACCAAAGCGCGGCTGGTCATGGTCGGCGACGGCAGCGAACGCACGAACTGTCTTCATCGCGCGCGCTGTCTGGGTGTCGCTGATGAATGCATCTTCGTCGGCAAGCAGCCTAACATCGTCGATTACCTTTGCGCGTCCGACATTCTCTTGTTGCCTTCGGAGCAGGAGTCATTCGGCTTGGCAGCCCTGGAAGCGATGGCGTGCGAACTGCCCGTGATCGCTTCGCGCGTCGGCGGCCTGCCCGAGGTGGTCGATGACGGCAACACCGGATTTCTGAGTCCGGTCGGCGATGTCGACAAGATGGCTGACGACATTGTGCAACTGCTAATCGATAAGAAGCGTCGTCGTCAGATGGGTCGCGCCGGCCGCGCGCTGGCAATCGAACGATACAGCACACACAAGATCATTCCGCAATACATCGAGTTCTACGAACAAATACTGAACGCCAACTGATTAGTCCAGCCGCACATGTCGATTCCTTGACAGTGTCCGCACCGAGAAACTAGCATCGACCGACAAGTAAGAAGGATGGTCAATTATGCGATTGTTCTTACTGATTTCGCTGCTGGGATCCCTCTCAATTTCAGCTCTCGCGCAAGACCCCGACTTTCGGATTAGCGGCAGAGTTTTCGATCAATCGAACCATGGTGTAGAGCGAGTCCGCGTTTGCGCCCTGCCCATTGACTACGCTCAAAGGCCGCAAATGCCGTGTGCGGTTTCTGACGCTGACGGCAATTTCGTGATCATCGCTGGTAGGCCGTCGCAGTATCGCATCTTGCCCGAGAAATCCGCCGCTGGTTACCACTGGCAGCAGCAGGAGTTTTGGCGTAACCCGGTTTTGCCGCGACTGGACGTGACGCTCACTCAACGCAATACAACTGCCAACGTCTCAGTTCCTCTGGGAGAGAAGAATGGTCTGCTGACTGGCAAACTGGTAGACGCCGCCACGGGTCTGCCGATTGAAAACGCGAAATTCACGATGTGCCATGTTGCCAATTCGCGCATCTGTGGCGGCACTACCGTCAAGAATGCGAGCGGTGATTTCAGTGTTGACACGCCTCACGTTCCATTTACTGTAAAAGTCTCAGCCGATGGTTACGATGAGTGGTGGGGGCCAAACGGCGCGGGCCGGAACAATTCGATGACCGTAGCTCCGGGTGAGCGGATCGAGATGCCTTGCCTCCTACGTCGAAATCAATCGTCGGTTAGTCGGGCTCTATCTGAGCCTGAAAAGGATCCGTTGAAGAATCTTCCAGCGCCGGTCTTAGTATCGCCGGCTGATCGCGCAGAGTTCAGCTCGGTTCCTCGCCATACCAGACTGGAATGGCAACCCGTCGATCATGCCGTTCACTACATGGTCGAGATTGACTATTGCGATGGTCGTAATAGCGCGGTCCGGGAATGTGTGGATCCGGTTCCCTTCCGGACGACGAAAAATGCGGGAGCGGTTAAAGTTCAGGAGACGAATTACGAATTCGATTTCATCGGCCGTCAGCCTGGCCGCTGGCGCGTCTGGGCCGTTGACCGTAACGGCGTCGAAGGATTCAAGAGTCCGTGGAGGGTCTTCTTTTACTCGAAATAGTCGTCCGGCGGGATTTACTAATGGCGATCCGTTATTTCCTCACACTATTGCTAATCTTCCAGATTGTTTACGGCGTTCTGGCTCAACAGCCGGGAGCCACCAAGCTCGGTCCGCCGCCGCCGTCTCCCCAGCAATCACCTCAAAAACCTGGCGAAGATGACGTCGTCAAAATTACGACCAACCTCGTTCAGGTCGACGCGGTGGTGACAGACAAAAACGGCAAGGTCGTTACTGATCTGAAGCCCGATGAAGTCGAAATCTTCGAGGATGGCGATAAGCAAAAGATTACCAATTTCAGTTTCAATCTTACCGACACCGCGTCCGCCGCACCTTCTGCAAAACCAACGCCTACCAATCAGAACGCTCCTCCCACATCGCCCCGCGCCCTTCATCGTGAAGACATCAAGCGAACCATCGCGATCGTTGTGGATGATCTCGGGCTCTCTTTTCAGAGCATAGTGTTCGTGCAGCGCGCCCTCAAGAAGTTCATCGATGAGCAGATGCAGCCCGGCGATCTAGTCGCCATCGTTCGCAGCAGCGGCGGCATGGGCGCATTGCAGAGTTTTACCACCGACAAGCGACAACTGGCGGCGGCAGTCGAGCGCGTGAAGTGGAACGGTAACGGCCGAGTCGGCGCCAGTCCCTTCGAACCAATCGAACCGCCAACGCCGGGGTCTCATGGCAAGGAAATGGATGATGCCCTGCTCGAGCTAAACGAATTTCGCAAAGATGTCTTCGCCGTCGGCACGCTGGGAGCGATCAGCTACGTGGTGCGCGGCTTGAAGGATTTGCCTGGACGCAAATCAATCCTGCTCGTGTCCGAGGGCTTCCGCATTTACGACCAGGACAATCCCAATCGCAGTTATCTCTCGGCCGAAAGGCTTCAGCACCTGGTCGATGAAGCGGGGCGCGCCTCGGTGGTTATTTACACCATGAATGCGATGGGCCTGCAATACTATGGAATTACTGCGGCCGACAATATGTCTAACCCGCGTGACACCATGAGCGGCGCGGGAAGTGCCGACTATACACTCGACAAAATCTCGGATCGCCGCAACCTCGCGTTCGACAATCAGCAGAGTCTCGACTATCTGGCGCAAGAGACCGGCGGTATCGCCATCAAGAATACGAACGATCTCAGCAACGGCATCCGGCGTGTGCTGGAAGACCAGAAAGGCTTCTATCTCATCGGCTATCGCCCTGACGACTGGACATTCGATCGCCGCACGGGCCGCCGGACTTTCCATCACCTGACGTTGAAGGTGACGCGTCCCGGAAAATTTAATGTGCGCATGCGCAACGGTTTCTACGGCGTTGCGGAAGAAGACAAGACCGCCGCCCAAACCGTCGCCCAGAAGCTATATCAGGCAACGGCTTCCCCCTTTGCCGCCAGCGGCGTACACCTGCAACTCACTTCCCTCTTCGCGAACGACGAGAAGACGGGCTCGTTCATGCGCTCAGTCCTGCACATCGATGCGCGCGATCTGACCTTTACGGAAGAGCCGAACCATATACACAAATGCGTCTTCGACGTTCTCTCGATGACTTTCGGCGACAACGGCGTGGTCGTTGAACAAACCGGCCGCACCTATACGATCCAATTGCCCGAGGATCTGTACCAGCGCGCGCAGCGCGAAGGTTTGGTTTATTACATCACCGTGCCGGTAAAGAAACCCGGCGCTTACCAACTGCGAATGTCATTGCGAGATTCGGCGACCGACAAGATAGGATCCGCAAGCCAGTTCATCGAGGTTCCCGATCTGAAAAAGAATCGGCTGGCCCTCTCCGCAATAGTCCTGCGCGGTTACACGAACCGAAACCCGCAAGCAAATCCCGTCAGCCCGCCTGGAGATCAGGAAGGTCTCGACAAGGGCAACGCCGAGGCGAGTCCGGCGGTGCGCCGCTTCCATTCAGGCATGTACCTGAACTATGCGTTCTTCATTTATAACGCGCGTTCAGAGAAGGGCGCGGCGCCTCAACTTACGACGCAGGTGATTTTGTATCGCGACAATAAGCCAGTCTTTACCGGCGAGCCGAATCCAATGAGGAATACAAACCAGCCGGACCTGAAGCGCCTGGTTGGCGGCGGCATTATTCAATTGGGCTCGGACTTAACTCCGGGCGATTACGTGCTTCAGGTAATCGTGACTGACGCGCAGGCGGACAAGAAGCACCAGACAACGACTCAGTGGATGGATTTTTCGATCGTGAAGTGACGAGCGCGGGTCACGGTGCGCACATCTTCTGCGTGATTAATTCAGCCGCTCGACGATGACCATTGGCATTCCAATGGCCGTTGCCGAGCTCCTTGCCAAACCCGTGTAAGTAAACTTTGGATTGTTCGGCGTACCGTTCCATCGGCTCCGCCAAATCAAAGAAGTTAATCCCTTCGCGGTTCGCGAATTGAGAGAGCCGCTGATTTGGATAGAAGAGATCGTCAACGCCCAGGTACGTCTTGAATCTCTCACGAACGGCCCGATCAGGATGAGCCTGGATGGGGTTGCTGCCGACAATCAGCAGAAACTTCGCGCCTTGCGAAGTGACTTCGCTGTTGATTTGCTTAAGCAAGCCCTCTGTCACGCGCCACGCTTCCTTCCAGACTGGATCGCGCGGCTCTAAATAAATCACGTTTTCGACGCTGATGTCGGCGGGAGTCGGTTTCGGTTGTGAAGGTGCCGGAGCCGACACGCTCAACTGTTGGCGAGCCCGCCGTTCATCGAGCTTTGTCTTCATTAATAATTGTGCTTCATATCCGAGTTGTACCAGCCGCAGGTTATCGCGGAACCATCTGCCGACGCGATTGACTAACCGCCACCGGTGTTGCGCTGAATTGCGAAATGAATCGTCTTCAACCAGCTGGTCACCTTGATAAAAGAAGTACGGAATCTGATCGGTCTTCTTCAACGAACGCACGTTGTCGCTGATGTCATTGTTCGTCGTCAGCAAAAGCATCACCATGTCGGGCGAGTATTGCCAGACCTGCTGGCGCAGCGTGATCAACTCCTGAGCAGTGCCAAATCCCGACACGCCAAAGTTAATTATCTCGACATGCTTACCTTTGAACTGGTCGCATGCTTCGAGCTGCTGTTGTAGCTGCCACCAGAACGTCTGCTCCAAAGGCACCTGCAACGCTTCACAATAAGAATCGCCGAGCAGCGCAATGCGGACGGTGTTGGCAGGTTTCGCGAGCGCGTGCTCCCGGTCGCGCAAACCAACGCTGTTGATGCTCACATAGTTCCGGCCTTCCCGCTGATAAGTGCCGGCGATGTTTGCTCGCAGCGTCACGCCGCGATAGTAATCAGGCTCGTAGAAAAGCGGCGCAGAGTATCCAATCACGCGCAAAAACACTTCCGTTAGCAACAGCCCGAAAACAACTCCGAACAAAACCAGTACCAGCTTTTGTCGGCGAGATTGCTTGCGGGTTTTCGAGGTAGCTTTCATTTAGTCTTGCGATAGACGATCCAACACCAGGTCGCCAGGTCGAGCGGTTCGAACAATCGATGCAGGGCGCCGCCGCGCCAGGCTGGCTGCGTGGTTGCGTAATGCACAACTTCCAGATTTGCGACCCTGCCCAATGCCTGCAAACTGTTGATAGAAAACACGTAATTGTGATGGCCGAGCGCCAGATGCTTGTAGGCCCGACTCTTCAATTTCAATTTCGACTGAAGATTTTTTATACGCGTGTCGAAGCTGCGATAATTAGGAACCACTACGATAATGTAACCCTGATCATTCAGAATCTCGCGCGCGCGCTGTAAGGTCGACACCGGGTTACTCGTGTGCTCGAGCACGTGCAGCATGGTGATGACATCGTAGGTCCGATCGAATTCGATCTGTTCTATCGTTCCATGATGAACGCGGAAACCTGCTTTCGCCGGCAGGGTCTCGCTCACGTGCTTGGATAAATCGGTCCCTTCCACCTCGTAGCCCGCTTGCCGCGCGAGGTGTGGCAAGAGTCCGCTGCCGGTGCCAACGTCGAGCAAGGACATGCCCTGCGTATGAGTCTTGATGAAATCCAAATACTCCTCAACCTGACGATGCACGTCGGGCTCAAATCGCGAGTAATCGAATTCCATATTGCAGCCCCAGCCGTCGAAATATTCCGGAGCATCGTAGAGCTCGCTGGCAGCTTCAGCTGTCACTAAAGGCGTCATCACATAATCGCACTGGTCACATTTGTAGATTTGCTTCCCGGCAAAGTCTTCGCCGAGGTGGCGCAGCTGACCTTTGCAGATGAGACAGTTCGCGGGTGTGTCGTTCGAGGTCATTCAGTGGACTGCTGCTGATGCTTGTACTACACGCTGCGAGCCAAGCTCAAGTAGCTATGTTAGATTGGCGTCGGAACCCCGACCGTTAGGAATGGTGCTCGCAGAAACTCGTACAGGTTTGATTCAAAGGCACCCTCCCTTACGGTCGGGTTTCTGATGCCGATGCGAATTCTGCAAATCTGTTCAGCGCGTGACGTAGGTGGTGGCGAAAAACATCTCGCCGACCTGGCGAACGCGCTTGCCCAGCGTGGCCATGAAGTGTTCGCAGCGCTCAGTCCGGGGTCTCCGGTGCGGGCAATGCTCACGTCCGTGCGAGCTGAAAACATTCTCGAATTGCCGATGCGCAATTCGCTGAATCTCGCAACTGCGCTGAAGCTTTCGCGATTTGTGCGCGCGAACAATATCGAGATCGTACACGCGCATGTCGCACGAGATTATCCTCTGGCCGCTTTGGCTACGGGTAAATCGGACGCGCGACTGGTGCTGACGCGCCACGTGCTCTTTCCGCTAAATCGAATTCATAGGCTCACTTTTCGCCGGACATCACGCGTAATCGCGGTTTCGCACGCCGTCGCGGCTTCCTTACAATCCAGCTTCGAGCCGGAGAAGATTGTCACAATTCACAACGGGATTGATTTAACCAGATTCGCAAACCCGAAGGAGCAACCCGGCTCCAGTCATAAGCTGCGAATCGGCACGGCCGGGCACCTCGCACCAATCAAGGGACATGATGACTTCGTACACGCGGCCGCACTCGTCCTTCATAATCATCCCTACGTCGAATTCGTCATCGCCGGCGAAGACAAGGCGCCGTCAGGCGAAAGCAGAATTGCGCTGGAAAAGTTGATTCGTGAATTGCGTCTGGATGAGAGCGTCAAACTAATCGGTTGGGTTGAGGATATGCCTGAATTTCTGTCGACGCTCAACCTCTTCGTTTCCGCCGCGCGTTCCGAACCGTTCGGTCTGGCGATCGTCGAAGCCATGGCCGCAGGAATTCCAGTAATCGCGACCGCTTCCGAAGGCGCTCGCGAAATCATCAACAACAGTAACGGACGGCTAGTCCCTATCGGTGACACGGCAGCGTTGGCAACGGCCATCGATGAACTGTTGGATGATGAAGCGGAGCGGCAGCGCCTGGCGCAAAACGCAGTGGCTGTAGTGCGCGAGCGATTTTCGCTGGAGCGAATGGTTGAAAAGACCGAGGAAGTCTACGAATCGACCAAGGCACCTGGGTAATTCTCGGAATCAATGTCAGTCGTGGTTCTGTTTAAGGGCGGGCCACCGCTCGCCATTGATTCGCAATTAGCCGGCGGGCAGTAGCCCGCCTCTAAACGATCATGCGTCAAACGGTGCTTTATCGATCAGATACGCAATCAACTCTTCACGGTTTGTCTTCGTGTCCAGCCAGTACCTGATTCGCTTAATCTCCGCATAGTCTTCTTCGCCGAACCGGCCGATGTAGATTTGCTCCATCTTTCGTTTGCGTTCGAGCCGCTGGGCCTCGGTCTGCCAGAACGACGTGAACATCACGTTTAGATCGTCGTGCAGATTGCGCTTCTTCAAAGCTTCCCACTCATTACCGTCGAGCCAGATGCCTTTGCATCCGTGACAGTGATCGATGGAAAAGGTGAGACCGCGGCCGACGAGATATTTCACCATGCGGAACCGACACTCGGGACAATCGAGCGGCAAGCCCGGTTCGGCGAGCGCTAACGTTTCGTGTTCGAAGACTCGCTCAGCTAAATCGGACTTGTGGTCTTCCACCCATTTCCAATATTCGGCGCCGGCAATCCAGTTGCCGCGACAGTCCGGGCACTGCTGCGACGTAAGATTGGTTTCCAATTGGTTCTCGGCCAACTCAGTCGTTTTACAAACAGGACACTGCATACTTCGATTCTAAAGGCTGCGCAGGCATCAATACCAGTGCAGTCGTCAGCTATTGCAGCGGTTTTTCAAAATAAAGACTCATCGGGTCAATTTTGTACTCACTAAACGGCGGCCGCCTTTGAAACCCGTAGCGCTCATAGAGCCCAATCGCTTCCACCTGATAGATGCCTGTCTCGAGACGCAGCAGAGTGATTTCCTGCCCCCGCGCGTAATCCGCCAGGTGATTCAACATCGCCTTGCCCAGACCGAGGCCGCGGTGCGAGGGACGCACGTACATTCGCTTAACCTCACCGTATTCGGGATGGAGCTTGATGCCGCCGCAGCCAGCCGGTTCATTTTCGTAACGGGTCACAAAGAAATTTACCTGCTCGCGCAAAAGCTTTTCGACCGGAAACGCGTGCCGGCTTTCCGCCGGGTAAGGGAGGCTCAACAGATAGGCATCGAGTTCGGACAGCAGTTGCACTGCATCAACGGAATCGGGCCGTTCGGGCATTATTTCGAAGGGGTTCACGCCGGCGATTATATCGAGAGTGACACGATATGTGCACAATCCATCGGTTCGGCGCCGGTAATCTACGCAAAGCAGGAACACGTGCGGTAGAATGGCGTCTAACCACAACATGGGAACTGGAGGTCAGGCCACGGCAGCTATGCCTGTAGATCGTACTTTCGCCGAAGAGAAATCGCGCACCACGTTAATTATCGTTGTCGCTGCGATTGCCGCGGTTTTCATTGGCGGTTTGTTCTACGTGCTCATGCGAAAATCGGCAGCGCCGACGCCGCCCGCCACCTTACAAGGCGCAATCCGCAAGGGCTCAGCCGATTGGGACAAGTACAGTAAGTTAATTGTCCTCGACGATCCGGGAGATTGTCCGGAAGGCGGTTCGCATTTTTGCGCTTACGAATCGAAGCGGGGACTGGGTGACATCCAGATGAGTCTGCGCGCGACGGTACGAAACTTCACCGGCAAGACAATCACCGGGCTGGAAGTAACCGCCGCCGCCATCGACCACCAGGACCAACCGGTCAGACAAAGAACCCAGATTGTCGTGCCATCCTTCGGCGCGGCTGAACTGCTGCCGAATAAGACGACCCCAATCACGGTAGTCATCGGCGGATTTACCGATACTGACGATCGCGCAAATGTGAAAATGGAAGTTACCGGATTTACGTTGAGGTAGCGTTTCAGAAGCCCGACCGTGAGGGAGGGCCACTTTATCAACCTGGACTTGGGTAGCTTCACTTGCCCTCCATCACGGTCGGGCTTCTGACCTAACCCAAAAATAAATCTTCCAGCGACTGTCGCACGGGCTGAACCGAAATCAGTTTGCCATCCAGCTTTCTGAGAGCGGCGAGCACTTCGTCCACGTTTCTCTCATCTCCGACTTCAATTCGAATACCACTCGGCGTCGAGGTGACGTGGGCGCCGTTCGTCAGCGCCTGTTGCAGGAGCTGGGCCTCGGGTCCAATGGCAAGAATCTCAATCGCGCTGGTTTCCTGCGCACGCAATTCGTCCAAAGAACCTGAGCGCGCGACCTTGCCGCCCTTCAAAATCGCCACGCTATCGCATAGCACTTCGATGTCCGAGAGAATGTGCGAGCACATGAACACCGTCTTCCCCTCTTCGCGCAAAGCCGCAATCAAGTCACGGACTTCACGACGGCCAACCGGGTCGAGCCCGCTCATCGGTTCATCGAGAAAGACAATCTCGGGATCATTCACCAGAGCCTGCGCCAATCCGACTCGTTGCAGCATGCCCTTCGAGAATTTTCGCAGTTGCCGGTCCCAGCTCTTGCGATCGAGATTCACTCGCGTAAGCAACTGCTCAGTTCGCAAAGTCCGCACACTCTTCGACAGCCCAAATAGTTCGCCGCAATAGTTCAGAAACTCTCGCGCAGTCAGATAATCGTAGAAATAAGGATTTTCAGGCAGGTAACCGATGCGCGCGTGCATTGAAACGTCGCTGATGTCGCGACCCAGAATTCGCGCTGAGCCGTCAGTCGGAAATATCAACCGCATCAACAGCTTCAGGGTCGTCGTCTTCCCCGCTCCGTTCGCGCCGAGGAAACCAAAGATTTGATTTGGCTCGACCGATAACGACAGTCCGTCCAGCGCGCGCACCTTGCGCTTGCGCCAGAAGCCGACTTCGTAGTCCTTGATCAGATTGTTGATTTCAATTACCGGCATATTCTCGTTGGTGATAGGTGATGGGTGATAGGAAATCGCTTTATGTGTGCCTATCACCTATCACCTATCACTACCTAAACGGCACTTTCGTATTGATATCCAATCCGACATCGCATCCATTTTTGATCAGTTCGTAAGGCGTCCCGGAAGGATCCAGAGGCCCGCCGGCCGAATTGAATTTGAACATGTAAGACGCGCCTGGTGCTGTCGCAATGCGAATTGCCCGCACTTCAGTTTGCAGTTCGCGCCATGCCGCGGGGCAGCGTCCATTCTTTTCCCTGAATTGGGTTAGCACGCTGCGAATCGCATCCCGCTCGTCGAGTGAATCCAACCTCATCAGCTGCTTGTTCACCATTTCCCGGACCGCGGAATCATTCGACGAATCGTAAAGATGACGATACATCTCGCGGGCAGCGATGCGTGAACCTCCATCGGCCTTCATGCGCGCACCCATCGCCGCCATCCAGGGCGGCGCCCCCGGCAACTTTGCGCCCGCGGCATAGGCGGCGCTCGCTGGCTCGTACTCTTCGCGGCGCCAGTAGATGTAACCGAGATGTTGGTAGAGTCGCCACGAGTCGGGATTGCTGACGATGCCTGAATTGACGAGCGCAATTGCTTCGTCAGAATTTATTTCCGGCAAAACCACTGCACCATATTCGTAAGGCGCGATGAATTGCGGATCGAGCGCGGTGCTCATGCGCAACAGCGACGGCAGCAGACGGATATCGAGATCGGAAAGCGTGAACCTCTCTGGATGGGTATCTTCAAAGGTGATGATCTTTCCACCCACATATTGCAGTGAGCGCATCCAGTACCAGTCAGCGGCCAGGCCGTTGAAAGCCAGCGCCAGATGCCTGGCGGTGTTGGGGTTGACATAGAGTGGTTCGTCAGCCGATTGATTTTGCGCACCGCTACGGCGAGCATCGATAGCTCGCACCAGACCGATCGAAACCGATAGGGCCGCGAACATTGCCACCAGCAGCAGGAGATTCTTCCTCATTTAAAGTTCCTCCCGCTGAAAGTCAACGTGGCCGCGATCAACAGAACGGCGCAGTAAACCACGGCATACGCTGCCCCCAGCAGCAACTGCTGAACGTCAGGTGCGACTCCGTGCGCCGCGGGCGTGATGACGCTGTAAGTAGTGAGATTCGGCAGCAAATAGTACAAACTGCGGAAGAGCACGCGCGCCGCGGCGCTGGAATTAGTATTTGCCAGGTTCTTGAGATCACCGCTGAAATGGCCGATCAAAAAAACAAAGAACGTGAGCAGGGCTGAAAGCGCCGGGGATGAAAAGGTGGAGAACAGCAGCGCCACCGCCGTCATGATGGTCAACTCGAAATAAATCATGAGAATTGCCGGCCAGATTTTCACCGCCTGCGGATCCCAGCCGCGACGAATGTAAATCAGCGCCAAAGAGACGCCGATGCCCATCACGGTTACGTTGATGAGCAGGGTAAGACAAAGGCCGAGGTACTTGCCAAGCAGGAACTGGCCGCGCCCAATCGGCTTCGACAAAATCGCGTAGAGTGTCCGCCGCTCAATCTCTTTATAAACCAAACCGACGCCGACAAAGATGGCGATGAAGACTCCAAAGAGCAGCATCGCGCTCAGTCCCAAATCGATGATGATTTTGGTTTCCTGCCCGGCGGAAAGTTCGCCGAGAAAAATCGCCGCGGCAATCAGCACCAAAACGAAAAGCACCAGGTTATAGAGAACCCGGTCGCGCACAGCTTCGCGAAAAGCGTTGCGCGCAATCGCGAAGGTGCGTTGCGTCGTTGATCCGGAATTGAGAGAAATCGATTGCGGTTCTGGAGGGTTGACCGATGCCAAGGGTTCTCGTTCCATCAGCGCGAATGAAATGAGGAACCTACTGTAGCGCAAGCGATGGCTTTATTAAAGTTGATTTTTGCTTGGAACGGTGGGCAATTCGCGAAAACCAACTCTCCAGGGAACGACCGCCGAAGACGGCTACCAGAGCTATGGCCAGCCAGGAGATGAGACTAATCAGGGCAGCGAGGTGAGATCGGGGCGGCTCCTGGAAGACGACTTGAACGTCGGTGGCTTCGGGGGGCAGGGTAATCTGGATTGCGCCGTCTTCGGCAGCGCCGACCGGCAGCGGACGACCGCCGGCAAAGGCTTTCCAGTGCGGGTAGTAATAAGTCCATAGGCGGGCCGTAGTCTCAGTTCCCGCGGCAATATGAAAAGTGCGGTATTCAGGGTTCCACGAGGTAACCGAAACGGCACGGTCACCCGCCTCGACTTTCGCTTGCATCTTTCTAATGTGTAGCAGGTCGTTTGCGGTCACTGGCGTCCAATCTTTGAAACTGAGCGAGCCCGGGAGATCGTGGAGCATAGCTTCGAATGCCGGACGTTTGAGCGAGAGGCCGTTATCAAAAAGAACGGTGCCAACGTAGACGAGCGAAAGAATGAAGACGAGGGCGAGCATCAGTTTTCGCGGCTGTAGATTCTGACGGAAAGAAGCCGCCCAATGAGGGAAACTCAACGCTAGCAGAATTGAGCCGGTCAGTGAGGTGATGGCGAGCCAACGCCAGGGGAACTGGACTTCTGAAAGCTTGGGAATGATTCTCCACAACGGATAGCTGAGCGACGTCGACATCAAAAACGTTATGAACGTGAGCGCGACCATGGATTTAATGCCTCGCTCGCGGGACCGAAACATTCGCAGCGTCATAAGAAACGCCGGTAACAGAAAACCAATCATGCCGAATCCCAGCAGGTTCGCAAACCAATTGTTCAGATTTGTGAGGGACGATGGTGAAAATACGAAATTCAGGCGATAGTCATAATATGGATTTGGTGTAATTGAACTTCCTTTAATCCATTTCAATTCGGCGAACATCGTTCCCCAAAAGAAAATGCTGGCGCCCAGCCCCAACGCGACCGAAAGTCCCAGTCGCAGCACGCTTGAGGCCCAGGCCTTCTTTTCCAAGCGAATCAAAGAGTAGCCGAGCAGCGCCAACGATCCGATTACCGTGAGCGGCAAGTGAGTAAGGATCAGTACGGCGTACGATGCGGAAAGTCCCGCAATGTCTCTTGCCTTGTTTTGGCGGCAAATCCGCTCAACAAACATGAAAGCAAAAGGAAGCACCGCGCAGGCTGCGTATTCCGACAGGAAGGACGCCTGGTACAACTCGTTGATATGGTAGGGCGCGATTAGATAGAGAACGCCTGCCAGCATAGCGACCTTCGGCTCAGCAAAGTGGCGCGCCCAACAGTAAGCGCCCAATCCGCCGATGATCGTCAGGATTCCAAAGGTACAAATCGCAGCGTAATACCAATTGCCGGTGACCAGACGCATGACTGCGAGCAGGTAATATAACCCGGGTGGATAAAAGCGAAAGCGCGCATCGCCGTATCCCCAGTTCGAGTCGGCCAACCAGCCTGGATACCAGTTGCCGGCGCGAAGTTCGTCGTAAAATGGCAGCGCGAAATGGAAGTGGTTGGGAAGATCGCCGCCTTTCGGAATTCCGAAAATTATCATCGGCAACATCAGGACGATGGCGGCAAGGGCGACCACTAACACCGGCCATGTTTGCTGCCAGGACCACTCGCGAGGATTTATCGCACCTAGTTGCATGCTGTGTCTCAGGTTGACGGTAATGAATAAGTGAAGCCGCGAAACAAAAATCGGAGGCCGAGCTGGACTCTCGCCTCCGATAGAATCTCTCTGGGTGAGAGTCTAGTTACCCATGATCGGCATGGCGCGAACTTCCGTGTCGTCTGCCGGGGCCGTCAACGTCGTATCTCCGTGCAACACGCCGTCCTCCGCGGTGGCGAAACGTCTCGCGCCCGTTTGCCCCAATCCACTGGCAGTCAGGGGCACCGCGTACGCCCAATACTGTGCGGGGGGACCCGTGATCGGCGTGATTACAAATTGGTAGCCGCTTTTCTGACCGGACGATAACACGCTGTCCGTCATTATTTGCGCTCCCAGTGCAGTCAAGTCGCCATACTGGCCACCGCCTGCCGTGTGTACGTAGGTCGCCTCGCAGGAACCGATGGTTCGCAATGATTGTTGTGCCGATGCTTCATTTGCGGCGCGGCGTGAGGCCAATAGGTTCGGCAGCGCTATCGAAGCGATGATCCCGATAATCGTAACCACTATGAGCAGCTCGATTAGCGAGAAGCCAGCATTCCGTTGGCTTTTCATATGGTTCCCCGCTTTCGTGTAAGGTCGCCCTTCGCCGCACACCAGCGACTGCAGTTAACTTAGTTTCCGATCGGCGCGAACGTCGAATCGCATCCGGTAGGAGCCGTGGTTCCGGCGGAAGTTCTTGCCTGAAGCACGCCCGACTGGTCGATACAGAAGTCACGCGTACCGGTGGCAGTCACGCCGCTGTTGACCGTTGGCGCTGCGCCAATGACAAAATCAGTTGACGAGGCTACCGGATCGGTGCCGGTCGTGAACGCGTAGCCGCTCTTGGTTCCACCTCCGAGCGTGCTGTCAATCAAATTCTGAGCTACCAGGTTGTCAACGGGTCCGTAGCTACCGCCACCGGCCGTCGATCTGTAGGTCGCTTCCGCACTGCTGAAAGTGCGCAATGACTGTTGCGCGGAACCTTCGTTTGCGGCGCGTCGTGAAGCCAGCAGGTTCGGAATCGCGATGGCCGCGATGATGCCGATGATGGCGACCACAATAAGTAACTCGATTAACGAAAATCCTTTGTTGCTCTTTGCGTGTGACATAAATCTTTCTCCTTAGCCTAATGTCTTTGTGTTGAGGAATCCGCTCTGTTTCATTCGCCGCGCTACTTTCCAAGCAGGTGCCACCGCGCACGGCCAAAAATCATGGGCTCTTGTAAATTGAGGGCAGGGCGGTGCGGCCCTGCCCTCTGAGAGGAAGTTCAAAACCGGTGAAGGCTTAGTTGCCAACCGGCGTGAACGTCGAACCGCACGCAGCCGCCGGCGTGGTGCTGGCGGAAGTTCGGCCGTTCAGCACGCCCGTCTGGTCGATACAGAAATCACGCGTACCGGTCGCAGTCACACCACTGTTGGTGGTCGGCGCGGCTGCCGCAGCAAAGGCGGTGGCCGATGGTCCGGTGATCACGAACGAGTAGCCGCTCTTCGATCCGGTCGCACTGCCGAGCACGCTGTCAACCAGGCTCTGCGCGAGCAGGTTGGCCATCGAGCCGTAGCTGCCGTTGCCGGCTGTTGCGTAGTAGGTGGCCTCAGCACTGCCAATGGTGCGCAGTGACTGCTGGGCTGAACCTTCGTTCGCGGCGCGGCGGGAAGCGAGAAGATTGGGGATAGCGATCGCGGCGATAATGCCGATAATCGCGACGACGATGAGCAACTCGATCAGCGAGAAGCCCTTCTGGTTTTTGTTTGTCATTTGTTTCATTTGCTCCTTAATGAGATAAGCTGGTTTGTCTTTGGTTTCCCTTCGGCGCCACCGGCTTTGTCTCAATCAACAACCGCAGCGCGCGATTTGTCGTGAGGGCTCATTACAAGAGCCGTGCCAGCGGAGCCGGGCGCTGAGATGGCCAGGAATGCTGGAGTTTTTGGGCAAGATTTGGCGGGCAGCGTCCAGAGTGAGTCTCGCGGCGGAGCTCGATTGACAACTTCTGTCAAAGGCAAAGTGCCGATTTCTGTCAGCATCAGTTCGCAAACAGCGGGCTTACTTCGAGAATAGCAGCGAGTAAAGCTGGGCGATCTTGCCTGGTTGCGCGGGATCGGGAACAGCTTGCGAAGGCGGCTGATAGCCGTAAAAAAGCTGGATGTTTTTTAGCTCAGACGTGAGCGCTTTTTCGTATTCGGCCGTCAACTGATCATCGATGGCCACCCGTTCTCCGGCATAGCTTTGGGAGAGGTCATAAATGTAGGCCTGATTCCTGACGCCGTCGGCGACAAACAACCTCCGCCCGTGGTCGCGGAGCAGTGCGTACACTGGCCCGTAACTGTCGCCGATTAGATAGGAGTCGCGCCAGTAAGCTACCTGCTCATCCAACGTCGCGGTGAATAAGGGTCGGCCAAACATCACGTCATTTCGTATCGGCCGCTGATCCAAAAGGTAATACAACGTCGGAGTAATATCCGTGGAAAACGCCAGTGAGTTTGGATCGCAGACAAGATCGCGTTTCAGACTTTCCGGCAAATGAATTATTAGCGGAATGCGAATCAACTCCGGATAAATGGCGTTACCATGTCCCCAATGACCACCCTCTCCCAGCGAATCACCATGATCGGCAGTCAGAATAATGACGCTGTCGTCATAGATTCCGCGAGCTTTCAGGAAGCCCACGAATTCACCGAACGCTTTGTCGATTCGTCCAACTTCGGCCGCGCGCCGATCTTCAAAGCCTGGGTGATGGACAGCCTGCACTCTCGGGTTCAGCTTGAGCGATACCTGATGAAGATTCTGCGGCTGCGAATAGACAAAATACGGTGGCCGCGCTTGTTCACTTTGCAGGTGAGTTTGTAGTTCAGACAACGTCGCCACCAGGTCCTGTTGTTTCCAGTCCACGCCGCGATCGAGTTCTACAATTTCATTCGACGGCCGCAGAATCGATCTCAACACCGGGTCTATGCTGATGAATGATCGGTATTGCTCCGCATCAACCAGCCTCTGCAGCGAGTTCATCGGATAGAACGGTTCCACGAATTGCTTGTGCACCTGCATGCCGCCTGACCAGATTGAAGGCTCGGCCAGGGCCGTACCGTCGTAGCGAGTGAACGCGTTCTTCATGACGACGCTGTCATGCGCGAAGTCCGCAATCGCCGGCGTAAAACTAACCCGTGCGTTGTACGGTGAGAGGTAGTCCTGGCGCAGACTGTCGATTACAAAAATGAAGATGTTCGGTTTGTTCCTGGCCGGTCTTATCTCATCAACCAGATTGAATTCTTTCGGCGCGACTTCAATCTCGGGCGGCAGGTTAGTGTGCTCGCGCAGCAAGGCGAAAAAGCGGTCTCCGCCTGACCCTTCAAATACGTCAACTGTTGCAGGCGCAAGCATTTCCGCCGCTACTTTGAATGAGGGATCATAGTCGGCGTACCGTTCAATGAGGACTGTTGCCGCGCCTCCGCGTTGGCGCAATGGGCGAGCGATTCTCGGGCCTTCATGTTGAATGACCCCGTAAAAGACCGCGCCGCCTATGACGATTAGAATCAACAGTGCGAGCGACAATCGCTTAGTTGCTCGCGGTGCGCGAAACGATCGAAATACCATCAACGCCGCTACCCAGACGATCAACACGGATATCCTCTGGAATAGTCCCTGCCAGTCGAGCCCTTCGAGCTTGACGAGCGTGACGTACGCAAACAGGGAAATCGCAGACACGATGAACGACAGAAGTAGCCATCGAGCCTTGCGGTCTGCAAACATCTTGTCGACAACCCGACGGATTTCCCACCCACCATTCGGCGAACCGAAGCTGACAAAGCGAAGGAACGAGGTCGAAAAATAGGCCACGAAAGAAAACGAAATTGCCACTGCCGTAAGATCTGCGACCACTCCATTGAATGACACAGACGTGAAGACGACCTTGCGAATGATTGCCGCCAATGCCAGCGCCAACAACGTGCTTTGCACGACGAAAGCGAGTCTCGGTGAATTTGAAATGTTCCTTGAGATCGCGTTGGCGATTCTAAAGATCAGGAAAATGATTCCAAACAGGATGACGTGTAGGGCAAAACTGCTCAGCGCAAAGAAGAGTAGCTGGGAGCGACTGAAGACTGCTGTTCCAGAGACGACGTACCTCAGCAAAAATATTCCGAGATAGAGACCCGACACACACGCAGCCATCGCCATGATGCTCTTCAAGCTGACCCGCGTGAGACTTTCCGCCCTGCCGTCTTTAAAGCCGATTTTGGATTTCCAATCAATCGCTGCTATCCAACCCAGAGGAAACAACGAGACGAGGCCGAAGACCAGACTTCTTTCATCAGGTGGAAGATTTGGAAGTAACGGGCGAAAAGAAAGCGCGAGGGCCGCCATGCCCAGCGCAAAGATGAGCGCAATTGTAGGCCGGCGCAGTTCGGCTTCTTTGAGATAGGGAATTACTGTTAACACCGTGCCGCAGGCTATGAGCCAAAACGCGATTGCATGGTAGGTCGCGAAGACATTCAACGCCGGCACGACGTCCCAGCCGAACAGGACGTGACGCGAAAAAGGCACGTAATAGAGGAGGCAGTAGAACGCCGTCAGAAAAATGAAGATGCCCAGGACCACACGCGCCAGGGCAAAGGCGAAACGCGACGCTGTTATGCGACTGAGGGCCGAACTTACGAATTGCCGAAAGCTAATCATTTTGGGTCTTAATGAACTGCTGAGCGCGGAAGGCGACAGACTTCGTCAGTCGGGTTTGAGCAATACCCATGCCAGCTCAAGCTACGACAAAAGGGTACGCAGCGGAGTGACGCACTGAGGCGGGCGCTGGCGACGATTTAAGTTTTGTTAGTGATTAAGAACCTTCGCTGGCGCTGGCTGCCTGGCCTGAAGGTTCCTCTTTCTCGTCAAAATCGTCGGTGCGGCGACGAGGATAAGGATCAGATGCACGGCGGCGTGGATTAGAGTCGGTGCGCCGTTCGTCGCGCATTTGCGCGGTCAGTCCGCGAATGCCGTGCTTATCCAAAAGATGACGCAGCGACCGCACCGACATCTTCAATAAGTCAGCGGCATTGGTTTGATTGCCATCGGTTCGCTTCAAAGCTTCGAGGATGTAAGTCTTCTCAAGTTGGTCGAGGTGGGCCGTGAGGTTAATTCCGTCTTCGGGCAATTGCAGCTCAGAGCTAACTCGCGTCGGGTTGTAATTCG
Organism: Pyrinomonadaceae bacterium; assembly: GCA_044870975.1. Taxonomy (GTDB): domain Bacteria; phylum Acidobacteriota; class Blastocatellia; order Pyrinomonadales; family Pyrinomonadaceae; genus UBA11740. The sequence continues at coordinate 23,157 of JBIOZK010000057.1, read as the reverse complement.
TGATTTGTTCCGGCAGACGCTCGGGCTGAATCATCTCGGTTCGCTCAAGCGCCACCGCCCGCTCAATGGTATGTTCGAGTTCACGCACGTTGCCCGGCCACGAATAGGCTTCGAGCAAACGCATCGCCGGACCGCCGATCGAGATCTTCCGGCCTGTCTGCGCGCAATATTTCGCGATGAAGTGCTCGGCCAGCTCAGAGATATCCTCGCCCCGCTCGCGCAGTGGCGGCAGTTCCATCGGAATGACCGAGACGCGATAATAGAGGTCCTCGCGGAATGAACCATCCTTGGTCATAGCCGTGAGATCCCGGTTGGTCGCCGCAATGACGCGCGTGTTTACTTCCATTTCCTCGTGCGCGCCAACGGGACGAACCTTTCGCTCCTGCAATACGCGCAACAGCTTCACCTGCATCGCGGCCGACATCTCGCCGATTTCATCTAGAAAAATCGTGCCTTGATCCGCAGCTTCAAAGAGGCCTTTGCGGTTTGCCGTCGCGCCAGTGAACGAACCTTTGATGTAGCCGAACAACTCTGATTCGAGCAGCGTTTCCGTAAACGCGCCGCAGTTGACGGACACGAAAGGCTTCTGCGCGCGCGGGCTGAGGTCGTGAATTGCGCGCGCCACTAGTTCCTTTCCGGTGCCGGATTCGCCGGTAATGAGCACCGTTGATTGCACCGCCGCCACGGTCTCAATCATTTGATAAACCGACTGCATGCGATCTGAGCCGCCGATGATGTTGCCAAGTTGGCCGCGCGCGCGCTGTCCTTTGATCAGCGCTTCGTTTTCAACTTGCAGCGCTTCCTTCTCGCGCTCATCAGCAATCTTTTGAACGGCGCGCTGGACGATCACCTTCAGCAGATCGTTATCGAATGGTTTGTAGATAAAGTTGAATGCCCCGAGCTTGACGGCCTCGCGGGCAGTCTCCTCGTTGGCGAACGCGGTCATCATAATGACTTCGGTTTGCGGATGAAGATCCTTGGTCGCGCGCAACAAATCGATGCCGCCCATATCAGGCATTCGCACATCAGAAATAATCACATCGACCGGCTGCTGGCGCAGCATCTCCATCGCGCGGCGGCCATTCTCAGCCACACGGATTGAATGTCCTTCTCGCTGAAACAAATGCGTCAGGAACTGACGCATACTGAGTTCGTCGTCGACAATTAAAAGGTTCGCCATCTCGATTTACTGCGATTTGGGCAGCTCGATCGTAATCGTCGTGCCGCTGCCAACTCTGCTGCGTACGTTGATTGTACCATTATGATCGCGAATGATCTGATAAACGATCGATAGTCCCAGACCGGTGCTGCCGGTCGTGGAGGTGAAGGGCTCAAACAGGTGCTCGACTTGTTCCGGCGACATGCCACAACCGTCATCTTTGAACGTAATTCGTAGCCGATTGTCTGCCGCATCGTGTAGCGCAACTCGGAAGGTGCCCCCGTCGGGCATGGCTTTGAGCGCGTTCCGCGCCACATTCCAACACACCTGTTTTAGCTGCTCGGGGTCCCCCGAAACTATCGTCGGCCGCTGTGGCAAATCTTCTTCGAGTTTGTGGCCGTCGCCTAACTCAGCACTGTTCCGCAGGAGCCTGAAGGTTTCGCTGATTACGGCACGAATGTCGACCGCCTTTAATTCAGCCGGACGCGGGCGCGCGTAATTCAGATAATCGGCAACGATCTTGTTCAATCGATCTGATTCGCGCAGGATGATTTCCATTAACTGGGCCTGCTCGGAATCGCCGTCCATTTCCGCGCGCAACATTTGAATTGAGCCACGCATCGCCGCCAGCGGATTTCTGATCTCGTGAGCAATGGATGCCGCCATGCGGCCGACGGCTGCCATGCGATCCTGGCGTCGCGAAGTCTCTTCCAAAGCGCGCACGTTGGTCAGATCCTGAAAGGTGATCACCATGCCGCTGGTCTCGCCGCCTTCCGCGAAGAGTGGCGCGATTGTAAAACCCAGGCGCAAAGCCAATCCGTTCGGCGTCAAGCAGTCAGCCTGAAAGCGCGGGCTCAACTTTCCTTCCGCAGCTGCGTTCATTGAATCAACTATCTGCCGGGACATGTCGCCAAAGAACATCGAGGCGTCGAGACCACGAACCTCTGCCGGCTTGTAACCGGTAATCTCTTCGGCAGCGGCGTTGAAAGTGTAAATTCGACCCCTCAAATCGGTAGTGATTACCCCTGATCGAATCGACTCAACAATCCGTTCATGCAACGCTCGCAAATCCGCCAATGAGCGCGTGGCCGCAGCTAGCTCGACGTCCGACCTTGTTTGACTATGCGCCAGCTTGGCGGCCAGCAAACCAACAACCAGGAATGAAATGTCCGAAAGGCCAACCGCTTGAATTGTGTTTCCCAGCGTCCCGCCACTCGCGCCCATCCGGTTAAGCGCATACAACGCAATCGCATTGAACGCGGCGGCGCACCCAATCGAAGTAATCAACGCGCCGCGTGGTCCCAGAAACAGGCTCGCGACTGAGATGATGACGATGTAAAGCGCGGCGTACGGTGAATTGACGTGGCCAGTGTTCCAAACCAACCAGGTCACCAGCAAGACGTCGAGGAGAATTTGCAGGCGGGCCTGGAGAAGAAAGTTCTTCCAGACGAGTCGGGCAATGACAAAGACGACTGTGAGGCCGGCGACGGTGAGGATTACGGGAACTATATTTGAATTGATCGAACCAAATGCCTGGACGCTGGACCTCCACGCCACGGCTGACAGCAATAGCAGAATCGCTGTCGCCGCCCGGCCGACGATCAACCACCAAAGCCGTCGCGCGGGCGGCAATGGCAACGATGACTGAATACCGAAATCGTCCATTGCGGAAAGCGTATCACAAAAGCACCTGCCCAAAGCGAGGCATTGTCGGCTAATCAAAATCAGTCGATCTGGATTGCCGCGCAGCCGCCTGAGAGTGTTACATTAGCCCGCAGTTTCCCTTCTCCGCTGAAGCAAAATGACTCTTGAATGGATTGGCGGACGCATCCTATGTTTGTGAAACCATTTCCAATAATGCTGTTCGTATTGCTGTTGTTTCTCGGACCAGTCTTGTCCGCTCAAAACGAAAGCGAGCGCCAACAGACCCGGCGTACTTTGGTGCAGATGGAGCAAGCGTTTGCCAAGGCCGCGGCTACCAAAGGGACTCGTGACGCGTTCATCGAATTTCTGGCTGACGATGGCGTCATCTTCCAGCCCGGACCGGTGAACGGGAAGAAGTTTTGGACTGAGCGCCAACCGCGCAAAGGCCTGCTGAGTTGGGAGCCGATTTTTGCGGACGTGTCGAACGCCGGCGATCTCGGTTACACCACCGGACCGTGGGAATTCCGTCCCAACGGACCCGAGGATCAACCGGTTGCCTTCGGGCAATACTTTACGATTTGGAAAAAGCAGAAGGATGGATCATGGAAGGCCGTGCTCGACCGGGGAGTTACCACGGAGAAGTCGTTTCCCCGTCCGACCCTCAGCTTTCCCGGCGATGACGAACCGTCGAATCGAAAATCCAAATCAGTCGCTGCTGTCGATGCGGCGACCACCAAAGATTTGCTGAAGCTGGAAGACCAATTCTCAAATGCCTCGGCCCTCAATGCCAGAACGGCGCTTGAATCATTCTTGTCGGAGGACGGAAGGGTCCTGCGCCAAAACGCTGAACCAGCGATTGGCAAATTGGCCGGCGTGCGATTGATGCCTGAGGCCGGACGCGCCCTGACGTGGAAGCCCGCAATGGCTGACGTGTCGTCGTCAGGCGATCTCGGATACACCTACGGTGCGTTTGAACTCAATACTCGTGGCGTCACGTTGCAGAGCGGCAGTTACGTGCGTGTCTGGAAAAAGATTAAAGGCAAATGGAAAGTGGTGGCGGACGTGATGAGTCCGGATCCTAAACCGTAACCAGGCAGAAGCGATCTTTCTTAATCATTGGATATCCCGAGCCACCATTCAGCCTGCTTGATATCGTCGAACATCTTTACTCGCATCCCCCGGTTTACGGCCACGGTTTCTCCAAACCGCTTCGGATCGAGAACCGGTTCTTTCAGCACGTAGGCAAACCGCGGCACCTCGATTCGCTTGCGGTTAATGGTCAGGTTAACGGCGTCCGCCGTGTATTTGCCGTAGTAAAAACGCTCGAGGGGTTCAGGTTCGCCCATCACCTGCCGCCCATCAATCAGCACTTTCTGCAATTTGTTTTCTACCAGGGCGTCGAGTATCTCCTGAAAAGTCTGTTCAGCCCGCGAGAGCGAAAACTCGCCAAAATAGACCACGCGAAGCAACCGATGTTCGGGGTCAACTCGAAGTGAGATTTCCAGATAATTCGTCATTTGCTTAGTGTAGTCAGCTTAACTCAGATGGCAAGTAAGAATGAATGGGGCAACTGGGCGCCGACCGGCACTCCACATGTGAAGAACTCCGGCACCAGTGTTTGTTACAAAAGCCATCTAATTTTTCCAACCAGGCTATCCGGTGTTGTCTTCGATGAATTCATAGTCTATTCTTAATCACTTCCAAGGATTCCCCCAATAGTTGGTCACCCCTGAAAGGCAAGTCTGTATTCATGCCAATTCACAAGCGGGTTTTGTGCGTCGACGATAATCTCGACATCTGCGCCTTAGTTGAGGAAACCCTCAAGGAATGGGACGTCGTTCCTGAGCATAGCGTGGGCGAAGGTTTGCGTCGCGCCGCGACAGAACAGTTTGATTTGATTCTGCTGGACTATCACCTGCCGGATGGCGTGGGACTCGATTTGTGTCGTCAAGTCAGGCTGTTCAACGCAACGACACCTATTCTGATGGTCACCGTCACTCACTCGATTTGTCACGACGAGGTGCTTGCCGCAGGTGGCCAGGGAGTAGTTAGAAAAGATCATCTGACCCACTTGCTGCCCGCCGCCGTCGCCAACGCTCTGGAATTGAAATTGTCAGGCATCGCACCTTGAATATTTTTGTCATCGCCGCACGCTGCAACTAAAGTTTTACCGTACGGAAACTTGAAACGAATCTTTCAGAATGATATAAGGCGCATCCTTACCAAACGGAAATTGAAGGCTCACCCAATTGGGGCGAAAGACGGAGAACGTCAAGTAATGAGTCCAGCAACGGCCACAGCCATGGTAGATGTAGAGCCGCCAGTAATCGGCAAGTGCGACAAGTGCCAGACTGAGATCCGTGCTTGCCATCCGTACTCATGGTGCATCAAGTGCAACGAACCGTTGCCCTATCGCGTTAACATGGAGCGCCGACCAATCATCTACGGAACGCCGAAAGATTGGCGTTACAGTTTTGGCGCCGGCAGCCGGTAAGTTCAATCTCTCAAACCTCACGACCCTAGTCATCTCGTCGGCCGAGGGCGACAATTAAGTCCGAAAAAAGTTTGGATCTTCGCAGGGCAACGCTGGCCTGGCGGCCCTTCAGCAGTCAGGCGCGTTTGAGAGCTGCCCGGCGGCTGAATTCCAGACGGCAGTTGAAAATCTTTTCGAAGAATTCCCGCTTTTGTTCGGCGGCGAGGATCTCGCGCTCGCAGCTTGTCGACGAGATCAGTTCGATATGGACGACGCGACCGTTACGGACGCAACGCAGATCGGTCACGCGACTGTCGTGACGGCGGTCCAGGGCATCGGCGATTCGCATAATCGCCGACAAAGAATTGACCGTTTCCCGATCGACTTCATTGAGCGCGGCGAAATTGTCGTGTCTCTCTTTTGGCTCGGAGCCGCGATGATAGCGCGCCACGTTTGCGATGACTTCGCGTTCGGCCTCTGAAAATCCCGTCAATTCGGAATGCCTGATTAGATAAAGCGAATGCTTGTGATGTGCGTCATGCGCTATGTGGTAACCAATGTCGTGCAACAAGGCCGCGGCCGAGAGCATCGTGCGCCGGTGACGATCCAGGTTCGTCGGCAAGTTCGATCGCGACAGATAATCAAAGATGCGTTCCGACAGACGCGCGACCTGGTGCGCGTGCGCTTCTTCATAACCGAAACGGCGGCCCACCGCCTGCACGCCACGCAATCGATAATCGGCAACATCCGGACGCGGGGGCCTCGATTCATCTTCTATTTCCCGCAGCCGGTCAATGAGCACGCCTTCACGCAACGCCCAACTGCAAGTGCGCATGGAATTGATGCCCAGCGCGCGCATCACTCCCTCGAGGATTTGCCCACCGGCGACAATGATTTCCGATCGTTGGTTGCTGATGCCCGGCAGTAAGCGCCGCTCACTGGCATTCAGTTCCGCCGTGCGTGAGTTGAACAATTCGAGTTTCGTTAGTTCGATTTCGTCGCCCGCCGGGCGCGCGCCTTCGGCCTGCTGATCGTTTTCACCCAGCGCCCGCAATCGCAAGGCTGTGCCGATGGCGAGAATGGTCCCCGAAGTTCCGGTGACACTTTGCCAGGGTTCGCCTTTGAGTTCGCGACCGGGCCGCTCCATCGCGGAACGAACCTCCCCTTTCAGAGCGCGCAACTCCCCGGTTTTCGCCGGATCACTCGTCAGGAATTGTTCGGTCAAACCCACGGCGCCAAGTTTCACCGACAACAGCACCGCAGGAGCGCCATCGCGCATCAGCGAAAGTTCAGTCGAACCACCGCCGATATCAATATTCAGGATCGATTTTGCCGAACCGGCGCAAGCTTCAGATGCCGCCACCCCAATTAACCGCGCTTCTTCGATGGGCGACAGCACCTCTACGGCCACGCCAGTTTGTTTCTGTATCTCTTTGATGAACTGGGGTGCATTGGCGGCGCCGCGAACTGAAGCGGTCGCCACGGTGATGATTCGCTCGGCGCCGCGGGCTTCAGCGATTGAGCGAAAGCGGTTAATACAATCAACCGCGCGTTCAATAGCTCCCGGTGAAAGCTTGCCATAGCGCAGGGTCTCGTGGCCCAGACGCACCATGTCCTTCTCGCGCGCCAGCACCGCAAACGAATCGCTGGCGGCCGCATCGACGACCACCAACTTGATCGAGTTCGAGCCGATATCGATTGCAGCTATCTTCATGTTCGCGGTTTTTGTTCAGCCGCTTTGGTAGCAGCGGGACGAAGGTCGGCCGAACTCTTGGGCTCAGGTTTCGCTCCATCTTTCAAGGGCGCTTCCGACACCGTCATGGGTTCGATGTCGACCACCTTCTTGATCGACTGGCGCAAACTGGTCGCAACCCGCTTCACCGGCCGCGATGCGTCGATCACTTCAAAACTATATTCCGTCTTCATGCGGTCGAATTCCTTGAGCAACAACTTCTGATAAACCACGAAACTGTCGTAGTAGTCATTGCCCAGACCCAAATCCATTCCCGACTCCCAGTAGTCAAAGCCGCGCCCTGACGCCAGCACGCGGGCCGCCAGCTCTTCCGCCGACTGCACGCGCAGATAAAGAATTGCGTCCGGCACCAGCGCAATGCCGTAGATTGATCGAATCCAGTTAGGATCAGCCCCGCGCACCACCGCGCGCGCGATCGCCGAATAGATATAACGGTCCGTCAGCACGATAAAGCCGGCTCGCAGCGCCGGCAGAATTTCATTCTCCAATCGATCGGCAAAGTCAGTCGCGTAATAAAGCTGCATAGTCAGCCGCCCCAGCGTGTGACCGGACCGGGCGTCTTTGATGCCCCGCCCCGCCAGCACTGAGCGCGTCATGCCGGTATCCAGCACTGCATATCCGATCGATTCCAGCCATGTCCGCAAGAGCGCGACGTGCGTCGAACGGCCCACGCCGTCTGTGCCCTCAATCACAATCAACTTGCCGGGAAAAGACTCGATTTCAATGTTCGGCAAGGCGGTGCCGTAGAATTTCATCTCTTTCATTTGGCCACCAGCGTCTTTTCTTTCAAGTTCTCTTTTAGATAACGACTGACAATTTCGCGCATCTGGCGCTGTTGCGCGCGAATCGCTTGCGTGCCGTCGATGAGAGTCAGGCCAAACTCATTCACCATGTGATCGTATTCATTCAGAATCTTGCCCTGAAATATCGTGAAACTCTCTTCCTCGTCATCGGACCAGTCCATATCCATGCCGGCTTCGTAGAACTTTAGTTGCGGGCGGCCAGAGACAATCCGATCGATCGCGATGTCGAGTGGCGCGCGAAAGAAGAAGGCCGCCGTGGGCTTCACTGCAAACTTGTAAACTTCGCGCACCCACGCGCGGTCACAACCACGCGCAACGTCGCGCGCGAACGCGGTATAAATGTATCTATCAGCCAGCACGATGGCGCCCGCTTTGAGGGGCGGGATGATGTCCCGTTCCGTCCGATCGGCGAAGTCAGTTGCGTGCAGCAACGAGAAAGACGTGGGCGTAAACAGCCGTCGTTTCTTGGCCCGGCGAGTCGTGTCCTTCACCAGCGGAGAGGAGTTCCACTCTGAGAAGAAAACCGGATAGCCTTCAGATTTGAGCCATTGATGGAGAAGCGCAAGTTGCGTCGATTTGCCGCTGCCGTCGGTACCTTCAACGACAAATAACCGGCCGGGGTAACGGTGGTGTCCGTAAGAAATCATATTCGGTCATTTTCCCCTCGCCATGTTACAGCGATGTGAATCATGTCAGAAGCGCCCGTCTGCGGCCGCTCTCGATTGTCAGGGTAATGCTGCTGTCTGTACAGTAGAGTCCCTTGACGCGATCGTTCGTTGAAGATGAAGAAGCTTCTATTACTCCGCCACGCAAAGTCCAGTCGAGATGATCCGAGCCTGAGAGATTTCGATAGGCCACTCAATGATCGAGGCAGGCACGACGCGAAGCTGATCGGCCGTTACCTGCAGCAAAAGAAAATCGCCGTGGATTGCGTCGTCGGATCGCCTGCCAAGCGAGCCCGTCGAACAGCGGAACGCGTCCTGGAGGCCGCCGGCTTAACAAATGAAATCTTGTTTGATGAACGGATTTATGAAGCAAGTGTTCATCAGCTCTTAGGCGTCGTTTCGGAGATTGGAGCGACGCACGACGTCGTTCTCATGGTCGGACACAATCCCGGTTTCGAGGATTTGCTCACCTGTCTGACCGATCGCGCGGCGCACATGCCCACCGCCTCACTTGCCTGTATCGAACTCAACATCCAAAACTGGCGCGACATCGCTCCGCGGTCCGGAGCGCTGCTCTGGTTCGTCACTGCGGCGGAGCTGAAGAATTAATAGCGAGTTAAATTGATCGTAACTGCGATTTAGCATCGGCAGTTTAGGATTCATTCCCAGAAGGCAACACACTGCGACATACTCCGACAAGGGGGTTAAGGGCTAGGTCGGCGGCTACGCCAACGGCTTAGCCCCTTTTTTCTGTCGCGATGTGAAATCCACCGAGACTTTTGCCGTGGCGAAATGCGTCAGGAACTATTTTCAATCCGACCCACGACTCTCTTCCTTAACGATTTCAGCAAACTTGGAAGGCACAAGCGTTGCCCAGCGAAAGGCGCCGCGTTCTGCGGCCGTGTGACGTTCGCGCGTCTTTGGTTTCGTAGGAGAGCGCGCGAACAATGTGCCCGGAATCTCGACGGTTGAGCTCGACGGCTCCTTTTGGGACTTAACTCGCAAGAGATTCCGGGATTCGAGACCTACGTTACGGCCACTCCCCCGCGCCGGAGGCCCATTCCAATGTGTGATCGAGACGATTCGCGCTCGACCTCTATCTTACCGCGGGACACCATTCTGGAAGGCCGCTATCGCATCGTGCGACGCGTCGGCCGTGGAGGAATGGGCGCAGTCTATGAAGCGAGGGACTTGCGGCTCGGCCATACCGTGGCCCTCAAGCAATCGCTAACCAACGATGCTCGAATCCTTAAACAGTTTGAGAAGGAGGCCCGGCTGCTGGCGCAATTGAATCATTCGGTGTTGCCGAAGGTAAGCGACTTTTTCACGGAGAATCAACGCGCATTTCTGGTCATGCAGTTTATCGAGGGAGATGATCTCGCCGCGCTCCTCGCGCAAAACCCGGGACCGCTCCCGCCCCAAACGGTCGTCGCCTGGGCTGATCAACTACTGGACGCGATCATTTACCTGCACACGCACGATCGACAGATCATTCATCGCGATATCAAGCCACACAACTTAAAGGTCACCTCGTCCGGCAAAATCGCCTTACTCGATTTTGGTCTGGCAAAGTCACAAGTCACCGCCGGACACAGCGAGACCTATGGTGAAAGTCTGCACGGGTATTCGCCGCGCTATGCGCCTTTGGAGCAAATTCACGACACGGGCACCACACCACAGAGCGACATTTATGCGTTGGGCGCCACGCTTTATCACCTATTGACGGGCGCGAAACCGGTTGATGCGATCACGCAGGTAACCGCGCTGATGACCTCGCAACCCAACCCATTAAGGCCGGCTCACGAACTGAATCCTGCCGTCGGCGTTGAGCTTTCGGCTGTGTTAAGCCGCGCGATGGCCCACGAGGCGAGCAAACGCTTTCGCACCGCCAGCGATTTTCGCGATGCGCTCCGACGATTAGGCCGCATCGATAATCCGGTGGATGATCCCGAGCATGAAATCCCTGCCGGCCCATCACCTGTGGGCGCGCGCGCTATGGCTGCTTTATTTCTAATCCTGCTCGCCTCCTTCGGCGTGTTCTGTCACTACTATCGTTGGCAAATGCCGTCGCCGGAAACGCCATTCACGGCTGAATCGGGCCCCAAACCGCCGGTCACCTCTGAGCAGACGTCTAATAAGGCAATGGCTGTTCATTCCACCAGCGGCAGCCGCCTGAAGGTCGCAAAGCGAAAAGGAAATAGAAAACGGTAAGGCGGGCAGAAACAAAATCGGGCGACTGAACGTCGCCCATTTCGTTTAATGGTGAGCCGAGCAGGGCTCGAACCTGCGACCCGCTGATTAAGAGTCAGCTGCTCTACCAACTGAGCTATCGGCCCACAGCGAAATAAAATCTATCGTCGCAAGTCATCCTAGTCAAGCGAGTAACTGTTTCATTTTGCAAAAGCGAAGCACTTCGCCCACAATGTCCTGTCATCGATTCAACATCAATCCGCTTCGCGCATCAGGACTGACATGAACTACCGACAGAGCGTGCTGGAACTCATCGGGAACACGCCGCTAATCAAAATCACTCGCCTCAGCAAGGGACTCAAGCCGCTCATCCTCGCCAAGATGGAAAATCTTAATCCTGGCTTCTCGGTGAAGGACCGGATCGGCATTTCGATGATCAATCACGCCGAGCGCGAAGGTAAATTAAAACCGGGCGGCACCATCGTGGAAGCGACTTCGGGCAACACCGGCATCGGTCTCGCCATTGCCGCGGCGGTTAAGGGTTACAAGTGCATCTTCGTGATGACCGACAAAGCCTCGGTCGAAAAATCGCGTTACCTGAAAGCCCTGGGCGCCGACGTGATCATCACTCCGGTGTCCGCAAAACCCGGTACGCCCGATCACTATGTTTCGACGGCGCGGCGCATCGCGGCGGAGACGCCGAACTCTTTTTATCCCGATCAATACTCGCATCCGGCAAATCCGGAAGCGCACTATCGCACGACGGGACCTGAGTTGTGGGAACAGACTGAAGGTAGGATCACGCATTTCGTTTCGGGCATCGGCACTGGCGGCACCATCTCAGGCACCGGCAAATTTCTCAAAGAGAAAGATTCGAACATCAAGGTCATTGGCGCCGACCCCTTCGGTTCGATCTACAAAACTTTCAAAGATACCGGCAAAATTCCTGAGACCACGCCGTATCTCGTCGAGGGAATCGGCCAGGAAGTGCTGCCCGGCAACGCGCACATGCAGTACGTGGACGAGGTGGTCAACGTCAGTGACCGCGATTCGTTTGAAACCGCGCGCGCTCTGAGCCGCACCGAGGGAATTTTCTGCGGTGGCTCAACCGGAACGAATTGCGCTGCGGCGCTGCGGATCGCGCGCGACCTGGATGAGAAGGCAGTCGTGGTCTTTGTCGTCTGCGACACCGGCGAACATTACCTGACCAAATTCCATTCCGATGAATGGATGAAGGAGAAGCGTCTGCTGGAACCGCAGAAGATCACCGCCGGATTAATTGGAGAAACCAAGAGCAAGGCCGCTCCGGATCATTTGATTTCTGTTGGTCCGAATGATCTCGTGAGCTCTACCTTGGCGAAGATGAATGAACTCGGACTGACACAAGTCCCCGTTTTGGAAGACGGGAAACCAGTCGGCTCGTTACGCGAGAGTCACTTGCTCACGAAGGTCTTTGCCGACCGGGACTTGCTGGAAGCGCGCGTCCGCGACGTAATGGAGAAAAGTTTTCCGACGGTCGACGTCGATGATGACGTCAATGTCGTGTCGCGTAAGTTGCGCACCAGTCAAGCGGTGCTGATTGAGGAATACGGGCGTATTACCGGAATCATTACGCGGCTCGATTTGCTCGACATGAGCGATAACGGGAATTAGCTCGGCTTGCGGTCATAGAATTTGACGCGCAGCGCGTCGTCCAACTGTCTCACTTCATAAAGTTCGAACCCCTCCAGGAAATTAGCGGGCACAAAAGTGTCCGCGCCTTCAACCGACAAAGGGATTTCGGTCACGATCCAGCGATCGATGTGAGGCATGAAGGTCTCATAAACTTTCGCCCCACCAATCACGAATAAATCTGTCGTCAGGGTCTGGGCCAGCGTCAACACTGATTGGACGCTGGGAAATCTGATCACTGAATCAGTTGGGGCAACTTCGGCCTTCGATGTGAGCACGATATTCATTCGCTGCGGCAACGGCTTTTGCAAAGTCTCCCAGGTACGCGCGCCCATCACCACGGCGTTTCCAATAGTCATCTGCTTAAAGAATTTCAAATCAGCTGAGTAGTGCCATGGCAGACTTCCGCCCTTGCCGATGGCAAAATTACGATCTACCGCGACGATGCCGATGATGGACATTCTCTCTACTCAACTCCGCTTGGCTTAGAGGTTAGGGGGTTAGAGGTTGGGGGTTAGACGATGGACGTTCGCTAATAGACGGCCCTTGTTAGAGGGTCAAGCAGTAAGAGACCAGGGTTTAGAAGTTAGGGATCAGAGATTTGTTCACTGTAAGTCCTCTGGCTCTAACCTTCGCCCCTCTGACCTCAAAACTCTGACGTCTGCGCGCGAACTCTGACTCTAGCCTCTAATCTGTAATCTGTAGTCTCTAATCTTGAGCCTCTGCCTCTCAGTTTTCAGCTTTCAGCTCTCAGCTCTCAGCTTTCACCTCTGAGCTTTGACCTCTGAGCTTTGACCTCTGAGCTCTGAACCTCTGAGCTCTGGCCTCTCTGAGCTCTGATCTCTGAGCTCTGACTTCTGAGCTCTGAACCTCTGAGCTCTGGCCTCTGAGCTCTGACCTCTATCCTCTTTCTCTGACCTATCACCTTATCCATTACCTCTGACCTATCATCTGTTACCTCTAACCCCTAACCTCCAACCTCTAACCTCCAACCTCTAACCTCTAACCTCCAACAACCTGCACATGACCTGCGCGCCGACGTATCGTATCATCAGCGCGCACTGCGACTACAAAACGATTGGGAAAATCATGAGCGGATTCTACCTGGCGTTCGCGCTTACCGTCTTCGGAATGTTGCTGTATCACCTTTCGCAGAAGGCGGTGCCGGCTGAGACCAACCCCTTCTTCGTGATCACCATCGCCTACGTGGTGGGCATCGCTTTGTGTCTGGCGTTCGCTGTCTTTTATCCGGGAAGAAAAAGCTTCGTTGAGACGTTTCGCGCCTCGAACTGGGCCGTGTTCACGCTGGGGGCCGCGGCCGCCTTAATCGAATTGGGCTTCCTGTTGGCCTATCGCACCGGCTGGCGCATCAGCATCGCCGCCGTCGCGACAAACGCCGCCGCCGCGGTGGTGCTAATTCCGGTCGGATTGTTCTTCTTCAAAGATCACCTTTCAATACGAAACGTGATCGGATTGATTTTCTGTATCGTGGGGCTGGCGCTGGTAGTGCGGCAATAACTCAGACCGCCACCGGCGCAGCGATTTTAGCGTGTGATTCGTAGCCGATTAGCCGCACATTCTCATAGCGGAAATTCAGCAGACCCTCCAGGCCGCGGAGCTTTCCTTCATCATCGAGAATTTCCAGGCTTGGCAATGCCAGCGGCTCGCGCGCCAGCAGCTCCCTCACCTGCTCCAGGTGATTCTGATAGATGTGATAGTCACCCAATGAATAAACGAACTCTCCCACCTGCAAGTCGCAGGCGTGCGCCACCATGTGGGTCAGCAAGGCGTACGATGCGATATTGAAAGGCACGCCGAGAAACGCATCAGCTGATCGTTGATAAAGCTGGCAATGCAACACCGGGGCAGTAGTCCGACCGTCCGGGAGGGAGCCCGCGCCCTCAACTTTAAACTGGAAGATTGTGTGACACGGCGGCAAATCGACGTTGTCACATTCGCGAGGATCCCAACCACTGACAATCAAACGCCGCGACCACGGGTTCGTCTCGATCTGCTGAATCAATCGCGCGATCTGATCCACGCCATCACGCTTCGGATAATTTCCGCCGAACGACCGCCAGAGGTAGCCATAGATCGGCCCCATATCACCGGGTGCGCGGCCAAACCTGTGCGTATGCTCCTCGTCCGCCCATTCTTTCCAGATGTCGACGCCTTGCGCGCGCAAGTTCGCTTCATTCGTGTCGCCCGATAAAAACCAAAACAGTTCCTCGGCAACCCAGCGAAACGGAACGCGCTTGGTGGTGACGATCGGAAATCCTTTTCGCAGATCGAACCGAGTCTGAAAGCCGAAATGCGAAATCGTACCAACGCCGGTGCGATCCTGATGCGCCGTGCCGTTATCCAGAATCGAACGAAGGATGTCGTGATATTGCTGCATCAGGAGTGGCCGGCTAACTCTTTGATTGATCCAATCAGTCGCTCGATTTCTTCGTCGCTGGTGTAACACGCGCAACCGACTCGAACCAGACCTTCCGGTTGCAGGCCGAATCGATCGACCACGGTCTGCGCATAGAAATCTCCGTGCGAAACGAAGAGGCCACGTTCACTTAAGCGTCGCGCGGCGTCGGTTGAGGCTACACCTTCGATGGTGAATGCAATCGTCGGTGTTCTTTCAACGTGCGGTGGCGGACCGTAGAGGCGGATACCGTTGATTGACGACAGTTCTTCCCAAAGTCTTTTCACTTGCGGCGCGCTGTGTGCGCGGAGTCCGGCGAATGCTGCTTCCAACTGCTCGCGACGCGAACGCAAGTTATCAACTTGCGCTACTAAGGACGCGTAGAAATCAATGGCCGCGGCCGCGCCGGCGATGCCTTCGTGATTGAGCGTGCCCATCTCGACTCGCTCGGGACCCAGATTGGGGGCGGGTTCCAGCTTGGGGAAATCGATTGACTCAAGCAGATCGCCTTTGCCATAGAAAATGCTGACGTGGGGCCCGTAGAACTTGTACGCCGAGCAGGTCAGGAAATCACAATCCATCGCCTTCACGTCGCACAGGAAATATGGCGCGTAGTGAACGGCATCAACTAAGGCGTAAGCGCCCACCGAATGGGCGAGTTCAACCGCGCGGCGATAATCGTTAACCGTTCCCAGGGCGTTGCAGCCGGCGCCAAACGCGACGACTTTCGTCTGCTTGTTTACCAATCGCTCGAGATCGCTCCAATCGATCTGGCCGCTCTCCGTGTCGAACTGGGCGACATGCAGAGTCACGCCGCGTTCCTTCACCAACGCTTGCCAGGGAGCCACGTTCGCGTGATGTTCCAATTCGGTGATGACGATCTCATCGCCCGGGCCGAGCGTTCGCCCCAGCGCGCGCGACAGGTGATAAATCATCGAGGTTGTGTTCGGACCGAACACAACTTCTTTCGCTGAAGAATTCAGAAAGTCAGCAAACGTGTGACGCGCGTCTTCGATGATCGCGTCCGTCTCGTGGCTCGTCGGATATTCCCAATGCGTGTTCGCATTGTGATTGAGCAGGTAGTCCACCACCGCCTCGACTACGATGCGCGGGGTCTGCGTGCCGCCCGGCGCGTCGAAATAGGCGACCGGATGTCCATTATGCTCGCGTTCCAGCGCCGGAAACTGCGCGCGAATCTCTTCGGTCGAGGCAATTTGATTTACGGTTTGCGGTGATGGCGTACTCATAAATAAATAAGGGGTAGGGTTTAGGGGGTTGGGTGTAGAGAAGTGAACCCGTTGATTGACCTCTACACCCAACCCGTCACCCTGGAACCTTCATAGACAATAGGAATTAGGTTGTAAGGTGTAGAGAAGTGAACGCGCTGATTGACCTGAATCTAAACCCAACATCCAAGAACCTTCGTGAACAATAGGGACTAGGTTTGTAGGGTGTAAGGTGTAGAGAAGAGACCCGCTGATCGACCTGAAACCTACATCCAACACCCTAAACCCTTCACCCTTCTCCAAACCCTTCACCCTTCTTCGCCGTGATGCTATCAGATATCGTCACAAATTTCGCCCGGCGAATCGACGCTCTTCCCGGACAGGCACTCGACTTGCACAAGTCTTTCTGCGAGCCAAATGAATTAGCGAAACACGCAGTTTGTTGGCGGCGAGCCGCCATTCACGTACATCACTGTACGCGAAGACGACACAAGTTCATTGGACGAGCACTAAAGTAGAAGCCGAAGGAGTAGATAATGATAGCCAGCGAAATAATGACCAGAAATCCAGAGTGTTGCATCCCGAGCGATCCGGTGATGCGCGCGGCGCAGATCATGAAGTCCGAAGACGTCGGGCCCGTTCCTATCGTCAAAGACAAAGAGGACAAAAAGCTGACCGGGATTGTGACTGATCGCGATCTCGCGCTTAAGGTTGTGGCTGAGGCGCGCGACGCAAAGACCACCACCGTCGAAGACGTGATGTCCGAAGGTTTAGTAACCTGCCGCGAAAATGACGATGTGCGCAGCGTGTTGACGTTAATGGAAGACAACCAACTGCGTCGCATTCCAGTCGTCGATAAGCAGGACAATCTCGTAGGCATCATCGCTCAGGCGGACGTGGCGACACGATTAGACAGCACCGGAACAGTCGGCGAGGTAGTACGCGAAGTTTCGCAGTAGCGTGCGCTGCTGACAGGCAGACATTACCCTTGCTGACGCGGACGTAATCTCGATGCTCAGACGCATCAATCTAAGCGCGGCGATTATTGTCGTGATCTGTTTCTTTCTGCCGTGGGAACAAGTGAGTTGCGGCGGCGCGAGAGACAGCTTGAGCGGACTGGATCTGGCACGCCACGATCAGACGCTGCTGTTTCTCGTGCCGCTGTTGATGTTGGCCGTCGTGGTGGCGGGCGCGATCCGCCGGCGCGGTGAGCAGCGGACGATGCCCGCAATTATCAGTATTGTCGCGGGCAGCATCAGCGGTTACTTGATGAACCGCCAACGAGTCAGAGTCACTGACGAAGCCGGACTGATTTCAGCGCAGCTAACCGGCTGGTTTTGGGTGGCGTTCTTATCGACGCTGACCGTGTTGATTACCGGTATCGGAATGCTCATCAGACCGCGGCGGGAAACTTAGTGATGGCAGCGTTATTAAAAACAGAACGGCTCAAACGGTACGCCGAGGTGGTGGCGCTATTCGTGAAGTATGGCCGATCAGATTTGGTCGATCAGTCAGCTTTCGGCCTTCCCCAAAGTTCCAAGCGCGCGCTCGCCGACGCGCCCCGGGCGGAAGAGCTTGCCGACGACCTGGAAAAACTCGGGCCGACCTTCATTAAGCTGGGGCAACTGCTTTCGACGCGCGGCGATCTCCTGCCGCCGGCATATCTCCAGGCGCTGGAACGTCTACAGGATCACGTTGAGCCCTTCGCTTATGAAGAGGTCGAACGCATCGTCTCGTCAGAACTTGGTGCTCGCATCTCGAAACTCTTCCTCGACTTCAATACCCAGCCGATGGCCGCAGCATCTCTCGCCCAGGTTCATCGCGCGACTATGCGCGATGGCCGCGCCGTGGTCGTGAAGGTCCAGCGTCCCGGGATTCGTGAAATAATCGTCGAAGACATTGAGGCGCTGGAGAAGGTCGCTGAATTCATCGACGCCCACACCGAAGTCGGCAAGCGATATGAGTTCACCAACATGCTGACTGACTTGCGCAACAGTCTGCTGCATGAATTGGATTTCAAGCGCGAGGCCGCGAACCTCACCCGGATAGGCAGAAGCTTGCACGAGTTTGAAGACATCATCGTGCCTGAAGCCATCGACGATTACACGACGGCGCGGGTCCTCACGATGGAATACATTCCGGGGAAAAAAATTACTGAGGTCAACCCGTTGCGCTTTGCCGAATTGGACGGGCGCCATCTCGCCACTGAAGTCTTTCGTGCTTATCTCAAGCAGTTTTTGGTTGACGGTTTCTTTCACGCCGATCCGCATCCCGGCAACGTGTTTGTAACTGACGACGACCGGATCGCTCTGCTTGACCTGGGAATGGTGTCCCACCTCTCTGCGAATTTTCGCGACAATCTTTTGCGCTTATTGCTGGCAAACAGTGAAGGACGGGGCGAGGAAGCGGCGGACATCTCGATAAAGATGGGCGAACCGAAGGCCAACTTCGAGAAGTCTGAGTTCCGGCGCAGAGTTTCGCGACTCGTCGCCCAAAATCTCGACGCCAGTGTGCAAAACGTCAGCGCCGGCAATGTAGTGTTGCAGATTCAACGCATAGGAGCCGATTGCTGGTTCCGGCAGGCGCCGGAATTTACGATGATTGCCAAGGCGATGTTGAATCTCGATCGAGTCGTCTGGGTCCTCGATCCTTCTTTCAATCCAAACGAAGTGATTCGGCAGGAAGCGACCAACATCCTTTCACGCCAGGTAACCCAGAGCCTCGAACCCGGCGTCATTCTCGCCCGCGCCATTGAAGTGAAAGAGTTCGCCGAGCGCTTGCCGAACCGGGTAAACAAGATTCTCGACGCCATCGGCAACAATGAGTTGGTCATCGGAGTCGATGCGATCGACGAAAAGATCGTCCTCGATGGTCTCCAGAAAATTGCCAACCGCATAACGCTCGGTTTGATTCTCGCCGCGTTAATCATCGGCGCAGCTTTGATGATGCGGGTAGATACATCCTTTAAGATTCTTGGCTATCCCGGGCTGCCGACAATCTTCTTTCTGGTGGCCGCGATCGCCAGCATTGCGCTAGGCGCCAACATCCTGATGACCGACAAGAAGCCCAAAAAGAACTCCGATGATGAATAACCTGGGTTTAGAGGCGGGCTACTGCCCGCTTCTCTCTCACAAAAAACGATGGCGGGCAGTAGCCTGCCTCTAAACACCGCAAGATTTCTTCTTATTGCGATTCTCTGCCTAGATGCTTCTGCTCGCCAACCGCATAAGCCTCGCGCACCCATTCGGCGAACTCATCGTCAAGTTGCGAGAGATTATCCAGGCGAAACGCGTGGAGATGGTTTCGCGGAGAGAAAGTTTCGACCCGCGTGAAACGCGGATGCTCAACCCGGCGCGCAAAAACAAAGTGACCGATGAGATGGTTGCGGCGCACCTGCACGGCGACGAACGACATTCGCACCTGAAAGGCGATCCTCGTCTTCTCAGGCACGACCTTTACCGATCCGCATTTCTTGATCATCGACGTGAGCGCATCAAACATCTCCCGCACCGCTTTGCTCTTGCCGACAAAATGCGATGCGAGGCTGACGTTGCTGCACGAGTGACTCTGGTTACGGTTGGCAAAAGCGCGGCCGCATTCTGCACAACGCCAGAGCGGCTGCTTTTTTGAGGAAGGCGACATGGCGGCCAGCAAGTATAGACCTCGCAGGATTGTCGCGTAAGGCCGACCATGTTAGAACTCAACCGTGAGGGAAGGCGTGGTAGCGACGGGATCTCTTAACGCGATGGTCGCTTTTGATCCGCCTCGCTACCGCTCGGGATATCCCACCAATCCCAATGTGCGAGCTTTCATTCCAGCTCGGGCACGTCCAGTTCCCGGCCCTTCACGCTTCGTTCACTCAACGTCACGTGCCATTCCGACGGTTTCAAGAGCCATGCCGTCAGCGTCAGGTGCAATTCCCTCCGTGTCAGGAGCCATTTTGGTGGTGTCAGCCTCCATTCCGGCCGTGTCAGCCTCCATTCCGAGCGTGTCAGGCGTCATTCCCTCTTGGACAGATTCGCGAATTTCCTGAGAAAACTCGCGTTTTCTTGATTACGGACCCAAGTTCATCAATCTGCCGCCAAAATTCTTGCAAAGCCTGCTTGAATGGCGTTAGAATCCGCCGCATCAAGCAGGGATTCGGGCGGTCAAACCCAAAACCAACGGCCGCCCAACGCTTAGTCGCCGCAGTCACTCACGGTCTTCCACGATCGCGATGTGAAACTCTTAACAGTTCTGGCTCATAAGGAGGTCCCACCATGAATGACAGAGAATCTCGAAGAATTCAGATGTTCGTGCGTGTCGATAGCTTTGGCGATGCACGCAGCGATGATTTCGCCGCCAACAGCATCGGCCGAGCGCTGTTTGTTGATCTCAAGGCCGTCATTGCCGATTTGAACGCGCATGCCGCCGCCGAAGTAGCCGGTCGCGGTTCGGCGCGCCAGGAAACCGACATGCGGGCCGAAGCTCGGCGCGAACTGCGCGAGGATCTTGAAGCGATCTATCGCACGGCGCGGGCGATGGAGGAACCAGGAAATTTGATCAGCGAAAAGTTTCGCGTGCCGCCCAAAGGAAACGACCGGGCGCTGTTGAATGCGGCCCGCGCCGCCCGAGCGAACGCGGAGCCGTTGAAAGCGCAATTCATCGCCCATGAACTACGCGCAGACTTCCTCGAAGACCTTGATGCTGACATCGCCGCTTTCGAAAGGGCGATCACAGATCATTCAAGCGCCGTCGGCGATCACGTCGCCGCGAACGCCGCCATTGACGCAGCCATCGAGCGCGGCAACGACATCATCCGCAAGCTCGACGCAATTGTGCGGAACAAATACGCCAACAACGTCGCCGTCCTCGCCGAATGGACCAGCGCGAGTCATACGGAGAGAGCGCCAAGAAGAAAAGCAGAACCGACACCACCACCACCACCGGCACCGGGGCAGTAGCCCGACCGTGAGGGAGGGCGTGTCAGTACCGCGAGCTTCTCCTCTCCCTTTGGAGAGGTTGGATGAGGGATCCCAACTTGTCGGGATAGCGACCGGGTGTTCACGCTGAAGGCGTGAAATGTAATAGCCAGGGGCAACGCCCCTGGATCGTCCCCGCAGGATGCCCCTCGCCCTGAAGGCGCGAAATAACCCTTCGCGAATGACTATGCCGCTTCTAGCTGCGCGTGTCAGTACCGAGAGCGGTAGCGACCGGATCAAGTGACGCGATCGGTTTACGAGATCTCGCTAGCGCCACGGTGCTCGAGTCAGTACCATTTGCGCAGCGAATGGGTTAATGAATGCCCTAGACCTGAGGCGCATCAAAGCGCGCAGCGCGACGCCCTGGGATCATAATCCAATAACATGTCGCGCCCTGAAGGGGCACAATAATCTCTCACAACCGAAATATTCCGCGCCTTCAGCGCTCGACGATTCATTTACGCCCGAACCTAGGGCGATGTCCTAGGCTGTCACATCTCGCGCCAGTGGCTCCAACAACAACTGGATGAAAAGGCCGCGTAGTCTTATTCCCGGTTTCACCCTCAACGCAGAATACAGATTGTGACCTTGCTTGGTTCGCTGACCGAAAAACACGAAGGTAAGCACGTGCCGGTATTTGGCGGTTAGTAAAATCGATGTGCGATGTCATGCGCCAATGAACTTGTTGGCGGAGTCACTCAGCAGTTTGGACCTTGCCTCAAGAAACTTCTCGTAGTTCTTCACATACCAAAGCTTTCGATCCATCGGGATACACTGCTTTTCGAGATCTGTCGTTTCGTACTCAAGCCGCTCGAGATAAGTAGCGGGTTCCTCCATGCTAATGTCGAGATTAGTACTTGCTTGGATTACCGTCAGATTGGCGAAGACGTTGATATAGCCGGGTCCAAAACCGTGCTTTGCGAGCAACGCACGAGGGAAGAAATGATGAATGTGTAATTGTGCATTGTGACCAATAACTGTTCCGTCTAGGGGCGTTCCCTTTACCCAGTCTCTCGCATTTGCGTCGCGCAGCATTGATATGAAGAGCGACATAACTGGGCCACTGCGATTCGTGGTGTCAAAATCGTCGGCAACGAATTTCCTAGTGCGCCGCGGTGTTGTCAGCCACAATTGCTCGACGGTGTTCTCAGCGGAGAGTTTCTTTAGAATTCGGTCAAGTTCAGTGTAAACCGATCCGCTGAATTGTCCGTGAACGGATGCCAGCAGCAGCCATCGACGGGCAATCGCGCTCTCGCGCCGACTGAAGGCCTTCTTATCGGCCAGTACATGAACTAACGGAATCAAAGCGTTGAATGAGGATACCCATGCACCAGACTGCCATCTTACGGTGCCAGTTATGAAATCAATGACGCGTTCCAGTCCACGTGCTGTTTTCTCCCAGGATGCTCGAATCTCTGCTGGCTTAGAGTCACCAAACACCTGTTCAGGGCTACGAATATTCATCCTTCCGGTGTGGACCGCCGCCAAACACTGCATTAGGAATGGTCTGGTAAATTGAAAGTGAGGCTTCCACTTCGCTAGCACCTTCCCCATTTCTTTGGAGGTGAGATCTTCGACTCTTAACGCTAGCTCCGCGAGGACCAGATCGGTTTTGTTTAGTTTCTTTCCAGTGGAATTGAAACGAATGAACAACTCGGTTGCGTCTTTGTAATGATCAGACTCAAACTCGATAACGCTAATAGGAAACTCCAGAATGTTTTGAAGTTGCGTCAGCGATTTCCGTACAACCTCAGCGTGCCGATCTTCAAATAGGTCGTCTTCCTCAAGTCTTCTTAGGTGGGCTGTTATGTCGAAGTCGTCGGCCAAAACGTCTGCCACGGGCACGTGCCAAGGACTATTGTTAGTCATCCTGTTATCCCACCAGAATGGATCATTCTTATCCGGCTCATTGTCCTCATAATCTGGCCATAGATCGAAGACAAGCGGATATGCTTCGTCGCCGTCGCGAACCTGTGCAAACGCGGTAAGCCGCTGCTGCCCATCGAGCAGGAAGCCATAGAATGAATCGATTGTTGATGCAGAGCGTCTGCGGTGGCGACCGTGAAATGGCTTGCCCGGAAATGCATGCTTCGGTTTCCACACCAGCATTTGACCAACCGGCATGCCTTTGTAAAGCGAGTCAAAGAGCATTTTCACATTCCGTTTGTTCCAAACGAAATCGCGCTGGATTTCGGG
>JBIOZK010000056.1:0-9438 GCA_044870975.1 Pyrinomonadaceae bacterium | reverse complement strand
CAATCAACCAAACCTGCAACTTGATCGACTAAACCTGCAACTTTCCTCAGCAAAACCGCAAACTCCGTTTCCCCACGCCCGACCCTACCCCCCTTCACCCTAACCCCCACCCCCTAATTCCGCTTGATTTCTTGCTAGACCGGCATATACTGCGCCCAGTCGTCACAGCCTCGTATCTTCTTTGGGTCTCCTGCGACCCCTTACTTGTCCAAAGGAGGACACGACAAATGGCAAGAAAGAGACGGACTTCACAAGTCCTTGAAACTTCCCGGCAGAGGCTTGCCGGACTCAAGTCAATCGAAGCTGAACCAAACTTCGGCGGCGACCTGACGGTGGCCGCCTTTACGGCGAAGATCAACAGCTTCACCACCAAACTGGCCACCTATAACCAGCACGTGGCCGCGCTCGATGACGAGCAAAACGCCATCGACGCGGAAGAAGACGAGCTGCGCGATTGGAACAGCCGCTGGCTCTCCGCCATCGAGGCCCAACACGGCCGCGACAGCAGCGAGTACGAACTGGCCGGCGGCACCCGCACCAGCGATAGGAAGAAACCAAAGAAGGGCGGCGGCACACCGCCGACGTCTTAGTTGCATTTGGTAAGTCAGACTCGGTCGGCGGTGAGGACCAGCGAGGAATCCTCACCGCATCCGAGTCTGAATGTTTCAGGGTTGGAGGAAGGCGATGTTTAGGGATGTCGCGTTCCGCATAAGAAGCTGTATACGGCATTTATTACGGATTGATTCCGGATAGTACTTAGTTCGAACGGCTTGATAACCTCAATTATCTCGGAGGTCACTAATGAATTGCCCCAACTGTTCTAACGTCATCGACGCAAAAACCACGTATTGTCCATACTGTAACGAGCCCGTGGAAGATTACGGCGCCTCGTTGAGTGGAAGCCGTGATGCGACAGTGCCCATGTCAACCGCGACTGTTCGCAACCCAATTGTCAGCCGTTACCTCGACTTGTACCGCGCGGCTCGGTTGCTCGTTGGTATTGGCACAACCGTGAAGACAATCGGTATGATTGTCGGCGTCGCGATCGTGTTGCTTTGCCTATTTGCTGGTGTCGCCGGGTCAAGCCAGCCATCCACTTTTGGGCAACAGAGTTCTGTCAACACTGGCTTTCTATTCGGAACATTCGTTGTTGGAGCGGTCTTCGGTACATTCACTGGCGGTGTAATTTTTCTGCTGGGAATCTTGATTTCTGCGCAAGGCCAAATCCTTCTTGCGCAGGCCGACGGTGCCATTCATACATCGCCTTTTCTCAACAACGAAGAACGCGCGGCGGCGATGTCTTTGCGTTACAAGCCGCCGGCTGGTGAGGCTGTTATTGGGTAACGGACGCCAACAAATCGTTGGACGCGAGCGGCGGGAGCTGAACTGCAAGGATGAAGGATGAAGGCGGAAAGATGAATTGAATTCGCCCCCGGGTCAACTCAAACGTTATGCGTATGCTGTCTGTCACATCGAGGGTGCTCGTAGCTGTCGCCGTGGTGATTCTCTGCGTACCGGCTGGCGCTCAGGGGCCGGCGAAGTGCCCGACAATTACCGTGGCGTGCCCTGACGGCGGGGAGACGATCCAATTCACCGCAAAGGTGTCGCCCGAGAATCCGGCGTTGAAACTCACGTATAAATGGTCGGTCACGCGCGGTGAAATAAAATCTGGCCAAGGCACACCCGAAATCACAGTTGACGCTGAACGAAACGGGCAAGGTATCGGCGCGACCGTCGAAGTGTCTGGGTTACCGTCGAAGTGCGCTAACACCGTGTCGTGCTACGTGACTCACTTTTGATGCGGGGAGCATACGCATAACAATTCGTTGGACGCGCGCGGCGAGAGCGTGAACTGCAAGGATGAAGGATGAAGGATGAAGGCGGAAAGATGAATTGAAATCGCGCCGTGGCGCGGTTAATTCAACCGTTAGGCGAAAATGGGAGGGCAGTGATGTCAGACAAAACGATGGCCGAGGTTCAGCGGCCAAAACCTTTTGAAGAGTACGTCGCGGCTGAGCGGGCCAGCGATCCTAAGCCGGGCAAGGGCATGTGGCTCCTGCTCGTGCCGGCGGCATGAAACTGCTTTGCGACGAGAACTTGTCTCCGCAACTCGTGCGGCTACTCAACGACCTCTTCCCTGATTCGATTGAAGATGGCGCGTCCGTCAGTCGCTAACATGACAAGACTTGATTGGAAGCAAAGGCTGGTTCCGACGCTCATGGTCGCGGGAGTAATCTCCTTACTACTCAGCCTGTTATTTGGCGGCTTCATCGTGTACCAGTGGGTGCTTGCTACGGAAGCGACCATTACCTCGCTGGTGATCTTTGCTTTTGTGATTCGTTATTACCGCCGCGATCCTCGAAAATCAAAATGGCCGCCGCTTTTGCCGCTGGCGATAATCAGCGCGACGGGCGGAGCGAAAAGCTTCTACGTCGGAACCGGAAACGACACGCCATTATTCATCATCATCATATTGCTCGCAGCGGTTGTCTGGTTCGCTTATGCTTCGTGGAAAATATTACGGGCGCGGCGAAACGTCGCAACCTGAAGGTGGTTTCCGTGCGGCACCCGACAAATAGTTGGACGCGAGGGGCGAGAGCGTGTTTTTCACATCATAACTTCCAGGGATGTTTTAGAATGGCGAAGTTCTGATTGGCGATATCAAGATTTACAGTCGAGAGTAAGGCGTCAACAAATGAAATTAACGTCGGCGTCGGCGGCGCTCTTCATTATCTTGCTGACAATCCAACAAGCTAATAGCGTGCGAGCGCAGCAGCCTGCTCCTGCACCGGCGGCGCCAGCCACTGAAGACAAGCCCGGCAGCGAAAAGATAATCGACACCACTCTTCATTCGGCCATCATGAATGAAGATCGCCGGGTGATTATTCATCTGCCTAGAAACTATGCTCAGGACACTGCGCGAAAATATCCGGTGATGTATGTGCTGGATGGGACTTCGCAGGACCAGCACACGGCGGACAAGTTAACTGTCCTGGCGGACGCGGGACTGGTTCCGGGTGCGATTGTGGTCGGCCTGCCGAACACCCGGGGGAACCGCGAAAGGGACCAGACGCCTCCTTACATGAGACGAGACGTCAATGACGACAAGAGCGCTTTTGGCGTAGCTGATAAGTTTTTGTCGTTCATCGAAAAGGAACTCATTCCGTTCATCGAGAGCAATTATCGAACCTCGGGCTACCGGACATTGACCGGGAATTCTCGAGGCGGATTGTTCGTCCTGTACTCGCTGATGGAAAAACCGAATTTGTTTCAGGCGAGCTTTGCTTACAGCACTCCCGTCTGGCGGTTCGATAATCTTTTGGTCACCAAGATGGTGGAGTTGCTGCGCTCGTCTGCGGGTCTGAATAATTTTTTGTATTTGAGTGTCGGGGACAAGGAGACCGAGCAAATGGTCGGCGGCTTCAATAAGCTGGTCGAAGCGCTCCGGAAGAATCGGAAGAAGGGGTTCAGGTGGGTGGCCGATAAAACTCCCTTCGCAGTTCATCAGGACAATGCGCTGATTTCCACCTCGAAGGGGCTGGCGGAATGGGGGAAGGATTTGAAGGCAAGGATGAAGGATGAAGGCGGAAGGATGAAGTGAATCGCGCTGTGGCGGTAAAACCCACGCCGGCGTCTTTAGTTGTCTAAATCACCTACTTAGAAAGGAAGGACATAAATATGAAAAGACTCTTCGCCGCATTCGCGGTCATACTGGTCGCTCTGTCTTCGGCGGTGTTCGCGCAGCAGGTCTCGCCTAAACGGACGGAGATTGATCCGAAGACAAGTGAGGCTTACAGCCTTTTGATTCAAAGGAAAGCGAAGTTGCAGGCGCATTTGGAAACGCTGTTGGCGGAGTACAGCAGCGAATGGCCGCCGGCCAAGCGGCTGCAATTTGAATTCGACACGCTCAGGGACGAAATGAAGAAGATGGCGGCCGTCGATGAGTCGAAGGTTTCGAAACTGACGGCCGGCTACGGCGGATTGATTCTGCGGAAAGTCTCGCTGAGCGGAGAGCTACAGGCCTTGTTGCTGGAAGAGAGTGCGGAGTGGCCTCCTGCTAAAGAGAAGCAGCGTGAGCTGGAGTTGCTTGATAAGGAAATTCAAACGCTCATGAGATGAAGTCGTCGATCAGAACTGCGACCGATCTCAAAACCGATTGTGAGAAGCTTTGACGGAGTTGGGTAGCGGCTATCGGTCGCGCTTCTGACGTTGCTTCTTAACAGGGACACTGATGAAACTGTTAACTGTTCTCCTTTCTCTTACGGTAGTCACCGTCTTTGGTTACTCGCAGACGCCTTCCGCGCCCCAAACTCCCAAACACAAAACCAAGGTTGGGACGAAATACGATGCGCACAAGAATGAGACAGAGGTGCGCGTTGGTCCGCTCGATTTATGGAAGCCGCCCCAGCACAATGGTGCGGGGGACATGAATTTTGAAAAGGTCGAGCTCTTCGTTTCCTTCTCTTATCCGGGAAAGAAGATAGTCACGCCCGCCACAGTCAACCTCGTTGCCGTCTCGTACAGTCAATGGGGACCGCAGCTCGAGAAGCGACCCGGCATTTCCATTTCGACGGATTCCGGCGTGCACAATTTAGGTGACCTGGAACTCGTCTCGAGCGATCGACAACGCGTCACGACGCGGGCGGCGCCCCCGTACACACAAGACATACTGACGACCGAGGTCGTGAGGAAGTCGATACCATTTGCTGAATTCGCGCAGATTTCTGAGTCGAAGAAAGCGGAGATCAAACTTGGTGACCGGAAGTTCAAGATTACCGACGAAAACCTTGAAGCGTTTCGGAACTTTGTTACCTTAATGAAGCAGCAGGGAATGGAATTCTGAACGGCAAGGATGAAGGCGGAAGTGAAATCGCGCTGGGCTTCTTCGTGAACATGTCCCGGTTGAAATCAATGTGTTTGAGCGTCGTTGGCGCTCTCGTGATTACGACAGTATTAACGATGGCCGGCCTCAATACCAACAATAAAAGGCTGCGTACGGTTCTGTTGTGGCAATACGCAATCCCGGCTTGGTTGGTCTATCCTGGCGGACCTTTGCTCTATGTCGATGAGCATGGTACGCCTCATTACGAAGGCAGCCCGGTGCTGGCGCTGATCCTTCCGGTTGGATTCCTCCTTGGTATTCCTATTTACACTGTGCCCAGCTATTTTGTGTTGCGCTGGCTGGTTCACCGTGCTGCTGAAAAGTAAGGATGAAGGATGAAGGCGGAAGGATGAAGTGAAAACCTCTTCGATGAATTCACATCGTCCCTTGAACTCAATCTCGAAATGGCTTAATGAGTTGGTATGTTCAGGAAACGTCTTGCCTTAGCTTCGATCATCCTGCTCGCTTGTTCGCTCACGGTTTCGCCAGCAGTCGCACAGGACAAAGTCTCGCCGCTCGATGGA
Organism: Pyrinomonadaceae bacterium; assembly: GCA_044870975.1. GTDB lineage: Bacteria > Acidobacteriota > Blastocatellia > Pyrinomonadales > Pyrinomonadaceae > UBA11740. Next base: position 4,032 of record JBIOZK010000056.1, on the reverse strand, counting down.
ACCTGGATCGGTTGGGCCTATTTGGCGAATGGGTCTGACCTGCCTTTGCGGCTCGATCTCCGGGTTGTCAATCAAAAGGTTGAAGCGACTTACGATTCATTAACTCGAAAGACCTTCGGACAGCCGATCACTGACGTTGAATGGCGTGCGCCGGCGCTTCGGTTGGGTTGGACCTCTGCGACCGGCAACCAGATCAAGTTACAGGGCGAATTGGCGGCGGGGACAATTCGCGGCAGCTTTCAGTCAGGGCCGCAGCCGGGCACCTTTGAGTTGACTCGTGCGCCGCACTCCATCGCCGACATCGATCCGCAAAAGTATGCCGATACGGCCGGCTTTTATGAGCGCGTTCCGGGAGACATCGTAGAGATTTCCCCGCGCGCCTGGGGCGAGATGCTCTATCGCGAGCGGAGAACAGGACGTCTGCGCACGCTGCTGCCGCTGGCATCCGACAAATTCTTCATTGGTTCGGCGGTCTATACGCCCGCTCCGGTCGAAGCCTATCTTGAGTTCCGGCGCGACGCCTCCGGGCAGGTGCGCGACTTTATTGAAAAGAGATCGGACGGCAGGAGTCGCCGGTGGAAACGCCTGACCATCCGCGAAGAGGCAGTCGAATTTCGCAGTGGCGATACCGTCTTGAAGGGCCTTTTGATGATCCCTCCGCGGAACCGGAAGCATCCAGCGGCCATTGTTATGGGCGGGTCGGGCTGGGGAAAAAGAAGTGATGTGCGCGCTCGCGCTCTGGCGCTGGCGGCCCTCGGCTTTGTGACGTTGAGTTACGACAAGCGTGGATTCGGCGAATCAGCCGGAGAAAAAATCGTTTCGTTTGAATCTACCGCGCGCGATGTGCTCGCTGCGGCGGCGATGCTCAAGAACCGTACGGAGGTTGATGCGAACGCGATCGGCGTCCTCGGCGAAAGTCAGAGCGGGTGGACGGCGCCCTTCGCCGCTTCGCTCTCAACGGAAATTAAATTCCTCATCTTGCTGGTCCCCGCGGCCGTCTCACCCGCGGAGCAGGAAACCAGCAGCCGGCTCGACCAGTTGCGCGCGGCTGGATTTGCTCAGTCGGATTTGGACCTGGCCGCGCGGTTGCTGGAGGCCACCTGGCGTTGGGTGCGCAGACAGGACAATTGGGATCAATATCAGAGCCTGCGGGCGGAAGCTGTGACCCGAAAATTCCCCGACTACGTCTTTGAATCAGACAAGCAAACTGAGGAAGAGTGGAAAGATGCGCGGCTCAATATGTTTTATGATCCGTGTCCGGTACTCTCGCGAATTCGCGTTCCCGTGTTGGCCATGTTTGGAGGTGGTGACCTTTTGGTCTCCGCAGCGATTAATCGCCCGCGTCTCGCCCAATGTCTGCCCGCGGACAACCGACGCGTCACGCTCCATACAATCCCCGGCGCCAGGCATAGTCTGGCAATCCCTAACTCTGCGCCAATACATCGGCTGGACGGGAACGGCGACGGCGGCTTCTCGGTATTGGCGGATTGGTTGCTCACGCAATTTCCAATTTTGCGAAAAGCTTAACGGTCTGCTGGAGATAAAATGCAAGGATAAAGGCGGGGATGAAGTGAATTCATGAGAGTCGCTTCATGTAGTATTTCATGAAAACAGTTATTGCAGGTTTAGTTAGTCTGGCGTTTATGGCCGTGACAACCTTTGGCCAAAGCGGGTTTCCATCCGAATTGCCATCGACCGAAAAGGGCGAGACTGCTGAGCTCAAGCTGTATGGGATGGTGACGCAGATTGGGACGGTGGCCTCGCGGACGATTCGCGATCGATCAGGAAAGATCGTCAGAGAAGTTCACTACTATGGCCCGTGGGGAAACCCGTCGCAGCCAACGGCCGAAAAGGATCTGCGAGTTCAATCGATTAAGGTTTACTTTTATGACACCGCGGGAAGGGTGGATCACATTGAGCATTGGAATGCTGGCGAGCGCCGTCCGCGGGTCGAGCATAATGTGTATGACGCGTCCGGCGAGTTGGTGCGAGGGTGGTTCGTGGAACGTGACGGCATCAAGCGTTACGAGACGCGGTATCGCAATCAGCGCACGCTGGTCGAATTGTATTTCGACAATACCGGATCTTACCTGACGTCGCTGCGCGGCCATCTTGTCAGCGATATCGATTTGCCGCATGGCTGGGGGCCGACGAGCGGCGGCATGGCTTGCGGCATAACGCTTTCAACCGAACGCGGACGCTTCGAACAAATCGAGCTCAATGTAAATATTAAGAACGTTGCAGCAAAGTCAGTGAGTATCGACAATCTCGTGGAGCCGACATTCGAACTGCACGATGTCTCGGGGAAATTTTTCGCCATGCGTGTATCCGCTCGAGGTTCTAAAGACGGCCGTCCGCAACTCTATGGTCAGTTGCTCGATACCGATGAGGCGGGATACCTGTATCCTGCCTATCGACTGGCGGACTACTTTGATCCGCTTCCGCCGGGAAGCTACACACTCCGGATCAGGCAACCGGTGCCGGAGCGAGACGCCATACTTGTCTCGAACGAGATCAGTTTCGTCGTCCTGTGACGCTTCCAGGTTTCAGCAACTAATAAAGGGATGAATTACGGAAGTTGAGGCGTCTAATCTTCTGGCGTACGTTTCAAGCTGGAGATCTCGGTGCTAATACGCAGATGTAATTTTCGTCGATTAATTCTGGTTCTGGCCAGCTCTTGTCTGTTTTCCGCTTCAGCGGTGGCACACCCGGGAGCCGGGATCGCTGTCGATCGTGCCGGGCAGATTTATTTCCTCGACACGGGTTCGGGGCTTTGGAAGATCGATACGCGCGGCGGGTTCAGTCACCTCTCGCGGACGCTTTTTCACTGGTTGGCAATCGACGAAGAAAACCGGTTCGCTCAGACTCAATTTCCGTCGGGCGCCCTTAGCGAAATCGTGAAGGTGGGTTCCCATCCGACGGTGTTGCTGTCCAGCGATTATCCTATCGCGATTGGTGGCGACGGCAATCTCTATTACCCCTCTGGTCGTGCGGGTGATTTGCGGATCCTGAAGATGACTCCGTCCGGAGACACGTCGGTAGTGGCCAAACTTCCGGATTTGGTAACCGGGAAACCGCTGCCGCACCTGGGCGGGATCGTCGCCGGCCCTGAGGGTTCTTTGTTTTATAGCGACGACACCAGTGTTCGAAAGATTAGCCGGCAGGGCGAGGTGTCGACCGTAGCGGTCGTGCGGGCTTCATTAACAAGGGCGGCGATACCAGCAATGAATGAACATCCGTATCTGCGTGGACTCGCGGTCAGCGAGCGCAGTGTGGTGTACGTGGCTGACACCGGCGACGCGCGCGTATTGAAAATCACCCGGGACGGAAAAATTATCACCACCATTTTGCGGACGCAGAGTCCCTGGTCGCCGACGGCGGTTGCGCTCTCGGGAAATGAGGTTTATGTCCTCGAATTTCTGCACACCGCCAGCGACGTGCGGCGTGAGTGGTTGCCGCGCGTCAGAAAGATCGCCGCGAACGGACGAGCCAGTGTCGTGGCGACGATCGACAAAATGCCGGGCGCTCGCTGATCCTGCTCGTCTCTCTACTTCAGCTAAGGAGGAATGAATGAAAATTCAAAGAGTCGCAATTGGTCTTACCGTCGTGAATCTAATGTTGTTGATGTTCCTTTTGGCTCAGAATTACCGGGCCAGTGCTACCGACGTCGTCCCGGTGCTGAGAGGTAGAGCCCTGGAAATTGTCGATGAGCAAAACCGAATTCGCGCGCAAATCCTGACTCATGGGCCCGAGACGGTTAATGGCAAAACCTATCCAGGGGCGGTTCTGTTTCGCATGGCTACTGAGGACCGCGCCCCCTTGGTGAAGCTGACGGTTTCTAAGGAAGGTTCGGCGCTACGCCTGTCAGATGATTCCGAGCCTGGCGGCGTCGAGTTGAGAGCGAATCGCGAAAAGGGAAACTACGTGAAGGCTGTAAGTCGCGAAGGGCGCGAACAAATGATGAAACCCTAGGTCAATGGTTTCAGCATCACCAACCTCGACTCGTTAAGCAAAGTGGAAGGGAGAGTCGAG
>JBIOZK010000055.1:0-10490 GCA_044870975.1 Pyrinomonadaceae bacterium | reverse complement strand
GGCAAGGACACCGATCTGAAGCCGAAAGAGTTGCGCGAGATCATTGCCGCCGAAAAACAAATCATCATGGCTGAGGCGCATGCGATTCCCGACGATCCTTACGAACAACTTCGGGTCGCGATTGCCGCCGTGTTCAATTCCTGGATGGGCCGGCGCGCGTGTGATTACCGCCGCATCAATCGTATTCCTGACAACCTCGGCACAGCAGTGAACGTGCAGGCGATGGTCTTCGGCAACATGGGTGCGAACTCCGGCACCGGCGTCGCGTTTACCCGCAATCCATCGACGGGCAAGAAAGAGCTGTATGGTGAATACCTTCTTAATGCCCAGGGTGAAGACGTGGTCGCCGGCACCCGCACGCCGAATCCGATCAAGGAACTCAAAAAAGAGCTGCCAAAGGTTTACGAACAGTTCAATGCGATCACGCAGTTGCTTGAGAAGCATTATCACGACATGCAGGACTGCGAATTTACTATCGAGCGCGGCAAACTCTGGATGCTGCAGACCCGGACGGGCAAACGCACCGGCGCGGCGGCAGTTCGCATTGCCGTCGATATGGCTCAGGAGAAGTTGATCGATCGGAAGACCGCCGTGCAACGCGTGACGCCCGAACATCTCGATCAACTCCTCCATCCGACCGTCGATCCAAACACCAAGGCGCGAGTTCTCGCTACGGGCTTGCCCGCGAGTCCGGGGGCGGCGCAGGGCGAAGTCGTCTTCTCTCCCGACGAAGCCGAAGAAATGGCAAAAGAGGGCCATAAGGTGGTGCTCGTGCGGCTGGAAACCAGCCCCGATGATTTTCACGGCATGGTTGCGGCGCAAGCGATCGTGACGGCGCGCGGAGGCATGACCAGTCACGCGGCCGTGGTCGCGCGCGGCATGGGTAAGACCTGCGTCTGTGGCGCGTCTACCATCGAAGTTGATTACAGCCAACAGCAATTCACGGTCGACGGCGAAGTCATCACCAAGGGCGATTGGATCACGGTTGATGGATCGACCGGACGCGTTTTCCTCGGCAAGGTGCCGACCATCCAGCCAACGCTCGGCCCTGATTTCCACGAACTGATGAAGTGGGCCGACAAGTTCCGCACGCTGGGCATCCGCGCCAACGCGGACACTCCACTCGATGCCAAAACCGCGCGCGGCTTTGGCGCGGAGGGCATCGGCCTCTGTCGCACTGAGCATATGTTCTTTGGCGATCAGCGACTGGCCGCGATGCGTGAAATGATTCTGGCGGACGGTGTCGGCGCGAGAGAAAAAGCGCTGGAGAAACTTCTACCGCTGCAGCGCGGTGATTTCATCGGCATCTTTCGCGAGATGGCCGGCTTCCCCGTGACGATTCGGCTGCTCGATCCGCCGCTTCACGAATTTCTGCCGAACGTCGACGAGTTATTGAGCGAGCTGGCCGAATTGAAGATGGGCTTGAAGCAGGCCAAGACCATGGTCGAAATGGATCACCTGCTCGATGAAATTGATGAGAAACGGAACCTGCTCAACCACGTCAACAAGATTCGCGAAGCTAACCCGATGCTCGGCTTCCGCGGCTGCCGGCTGGGCTTGCTCTATCCGGAAGTGACTCGCATGCAGTGCCGCGCCATCTTTGAAGCGGCGCTGCAGGTCAAGGGTGAACGCAAACAGGTGACGCTCGAAATCATGGTGCCGCTGGTTTCCATCAGCGAAGAACTGAAGCAGCAGGCCGACCTCATCAACGACGTGGCCCGCGAAGTAATGGGCGAGCACGGCTTGAAGTTCGAATACCTGATCGGCACGATGATTGAATTGCCGCGGGCGGCGTTGACTGCCGATAAGATCGCGGCGCACGCGCAGTTCTTTTCGTTCGGCACAAACGACCTGACACAGACGACCTTTGGTCTCAGCCGTGACGATTCGGGACGCTTCCTGCCTTCTTACGTCGATCGCAAAATTCTCTCGGAGGATCCCTTCCAGGTGCTCGACACCGAAGGCGTCGGCGAACTCGTCCGCATCGGCGCCGAACGCGGCCGCAGCGTCAAACCGGATCTTAAAGTCGGCATCTGCGGTGAGCACGGCGGCGACCCGCGTTCGATCTCATTCTGCAACGAGATCGGGCTGAACTATGTGAGCTGCTCTCCGTATCGCGTGCCCGTCGCGCGACTCGCGGCGGCGCAAGCCGCCCTGGAAGCGGATGCCGCGGAAGAGAAGAACAAGCAGTCGGCCAGGCAAGCAGCTTAACGACTTCGGATCCTCAACGCTCAAGGGCGTTTTTCAGTTTCAGCTCAGGAGCCAAAAAAACAGATGCGGCAATTGATCACCTTACTCGTGTGTCTGATCTTCGTCTCTACTGTTCAAATGACCGAGTCCGCCCAAAATCAAACGCCCCGCCCGCCGGCCACGGTTTATCTGCTGAAGCCGGCGCACGTCTTTGACGGCGAGTCCGCTCAATTACACGACAACTGGGTGGTGCTGGTGCGCGGCCAAAAGATCGAAGCTGTTGGATCGGCAGCCGATGTCAAAGCTCCCGCGGAAGCGAAAGTGATCGACCTGCCCGATTTGACGTTAATGCCGGGATTGATCGAGGCACATTCACACATCCTGCTGCATCCCTACACGGAAACGGTTTGGAACGATCAGGTTGCGCATGAGGCTCTCAGTCTGCGGGTAGCGCGGGCGACCAATCATCTGCGCAACGAATTAATGGCCGGCTTTACCACCCTCCGCGATTTGGGAACTGAAGGGGCGGGCTATGCCGACGTCGGATTGAAGCAAGCTGTGAATCAGGGAATCGTTCCCGGCCCTCGTCTGTTAGTTGCGACTCGGGCAATCGTCGCGACCGGTAGTTACGGCCCCAGGGGTTACGCGCCCGAATGGAGCGTGCCGCAGGGCGCCGAAGAGGCCAGCGGTCCGGAAGAGCTCACGAGGGTTGTGCGCGAACAGATTGGCAAAGGCGCAGATTGGATCAAGGTCTATGCCGACTATCGATGGGGCGCCGGCGGCGGCGCGCACGCAACCTTCACGCTTGATGAATTGAAGGTTGCGGTTGAGGTGGCGAAGAGTGCCGGCATCCCCGTGTCGGCTCATTCATCATCGACTGAAGGTGCGCGGCGCGCCATTCTCGCCGGCGTGGAAACCATCGAGCATGGCGATGGATTAACGCCAGAGCTGCTTCGTCTGATGAAGGAGCGCGGTGTGGCCCTGTGTCCGACGCTCGCGGTAGCAAGCGGCGCCGGCATTGAACGCAAGAAGATCGTTTTCAAACAGGCCCTCGATGCCGGCGTCACCATTGCCAGCGGCAGCGATGTCGGTGTCTTCGCGCACGGTGACAACGCAAGAGAGATTGAACTCATGGTCGCCTGGGGAATGCCGATCATCGATGCCCTGCGGTCTGCTACTTCCGTCGACGCGCGCGTGCTTCACCTGGAAGACAAAATTGGCAGCGTCAAGACTGGCTTACTCGCAGATTTAATCGCGGTCGAGGGCGATCCGGTGAAAGACATCTCGGCTCTCAGGCGGGTTCGCTTTGTTATGAAGGACGGCACGGTTTACAAGCAATAATTCGCCGGGGCAGAGCTCCTTCAACTAACGAACATTCCGATCACCGCTGCGGTCATGATAGCCGCAGTGCCCCAACCCAGCACGTTGGTTAATTTTCCGTTCGTGCGATTGCCCATCACCTGCTTACTGTTCGACACCAGCATAATTACCACGATGAGCGGCGGCGCCAGCACTCCATTAATCACGGCGGTCCAGAAGAGAGCCGTCACTGGTGGAATTTTCAGAAAATTGATTAGCACCCCGATCAATGTCGATACGGCAATCACCAGATAGAAATTGCGCGCACGGTGGAATTTTTGATCCAACCCGGATTTCCATTTGAATGCCTCGCAGATGGCGTACGCGCTGGCGCCGGTCAATATCGGCACCGCCAGCAGGCCCGAACCAATCAAGCCCAAAGCGAATAGCACGGTGGCCAGGCCGTGCGACAATGGCCGTAAAGCTTCAGCGGCTTCCGTTGCCGTTTGAATGTTGGTTTTCCCGGTGGCGTGCAGAGTCGCTGCTGATGCGAGAATCACGAAGTAGAAAACCACCGTCGCGAATATCATTCCCGCATCGACATCGATCTCCGCCAACTTCAGTTCTCGATCGGTGGCGCCCTCACGCTGTGCCAACGTGGTGCGACCCATCTTCAATTCTTCTTCGACCTCCTGACTGGCCTGCCAAAAGAAAAGGTATGGCGTGATCGTCGTGCCGAAGATCGCAACCAGGGTCATGAGATATTCATGATCAAGTCTCAGCGTTGGGATGAAGGTTGCTTTCAGCACTTCCGACCAGTTGGGTCTAGCCAGAAAGGCAGCCACGATGTAAGCGAAGAGCGTCAACGTCAGCCATTTAAAGATGCGAGCGATCAGCTTGTACGAGCCAAGAATCTGCACCGCTACGATGGCCACCGCAATCGGCGCTACCAGCCAGAGGGCTGAAACGCGCGGAACCAACAAGTTGATCGCGGCGGCGATGGCGCCGAGATCCGTTCCGGCATTGATCGTGTTCGCGATCACCAGCAGCGCTATCGCACTGAGCACAACCCAGCGCGGATAATACTTACGCAGCACTCCGGCCAAGCCTCGGCCGCTGACCAGTGCGATCTTGGCGCAAATGAATTGGATTGCCGCCATCATCGGCAGGGTTAGGATCGCTGTCCATAGGGTCGCGAGACCGAGCGACGCCCCCGCCGTGGTGTAGGTGCCGATGCCCGACGGATCGTCATCGGACGCGCCGGTGATTAGCCCGGGCCCCAATTCCAGGAAGAATCGTTTGATCGGGTTATGTTCCGGCTCGGCCTGCGAGTCGAGCGGGCTGGTGCCGGCATTGGGTGGTGATTGCTTTGAGTGGCCCACGTCAGTTCAATGTCACCAGATCTATTTAGCACGGGTGCGCCCGTGTCAGAAGCCCGACCGTGAGGGAGGGCCGTTCACCAAAGACTTGCCATTGATAAAAAGGGGCCGTTTCGGAGAGGGTGCCCTGCCTTACGGTCGGGCTTCTGACACTCTGACATTTATAGATTAGAATCTTAGACAACGTTTTCAATTCATCACATGAATCGCCGGTTTCTCTGCGTCATAGCATTTGGGTTGTTGGTATTCGCCTGTGCGCCGGCGTCTGCGCAAACGGCGAAATCGCCGCTGCCGGCGCCGACCGGTTACGTCAACGATTATGCCAAGGTGATCGATGCCGCGACTGAACAGCAGTTGGAAACCGCGCTGACGAACTTCGATCGGCAACAGCAGATTCAATTCGCCATCGTCACCGTAGACAGCACCAACGGTCAGGACATTTTCGATTATTCGCTGGCGGTGGCGCGCGGCTGGGGCCTGGGCGCCCGGGACGCGCAGAAGCCGAGTCTCCTGCTGCTGGTTGCAATTAAAGATCGAAAATATTTCACGCAGGTTAGTCGTCACCTCGAAAGCGATCTGCCCGACGGACTTGTAGGCCAGATCCAGCGCGAGAAATTAGTACCGGCATTTCGCGCCGGCGATTACGGACGAGGGATCACCGAAACGATCCGCGAATACATTTCAACGCTCGGCAGCAAGCGCGGCTTCAGCACCGATTCGATTTTGGGCGCCTCGAGTACTCCCCGGCGGGAAGTTCGTTCCAATCGCGGCGCAAATCTTTGCGGCATCATCGTGGTGCTGGTGATCGTGATTGTGATCATTTCCGTCTTCATGAGACGCGGCGGCGGCCCGGGCGGCGGCTGGATAACCTGGGCGATTTTGGGTTCACTTTTGAGCAGCGGCCGCAGTTCATCAAGTGGTTGGTCGAGCGGCGGCTTTGGCGGTTTCGGCGGTGGCTCAGGAGGCGGAAGTTCAGGTGGTGGTTTCGGCGGATTTGGCGGCGGCGGAGATTTTGGCGGTGGCGGCTCCGGCGGTAGTTGGTGACGCTGTCAGGGTACGACACGATTAAGTTAAGCTACGAGCAAAGGAGAAGTTATGAAGAGAAGTGGACTGATCGCGTTGGTAGTGTTGGGCGTGTTGGTCGTCATCCTCCTGGTTTGCGGACTGGGTGGAGTTTCGAGCTACAACTCGCTGGTCACCAAGAAGCAGGACATCGACGGCAAGTGGGCTGAAGTCCAAAACCAGATGCAAAGACGGGCGGACTTGATTCCGAATATTGTCGCTACCGTGAAAGGTATCGCCGGTCTGGAAGAGCGCGTGTTCACCAAGATCGCCGAAGCCCGCTCACAATTGCTGTCGACTATTCAAAATCCCAACAGCACCACTGAACAGAAAATCGCCGCCGACCAGAACCTGACACAGGCAATGCGCGACGGCGGCCTTTTGGGAACAGGCGGTCGCTTCCTGTCGATTACGGAAAACTATCCCCAGTTAAAATCAAACGAGAGCTTTCTGAAATTGCAGGATGAACTCGCGGGCACTGAGAACCGCCTGGCGGTTGCGCGTCGCGACTATAACCTTTCGGCCCAGGACTACAACACCTCACGCAGTAAGTTTCCGATGGTGTTGTTCGCGAACGTCATGGGCTTCCCGGTGCAACCCTATTTCCAGGCGGACCCGGGAGCTCAACAAGTTCCCAAGGTCGATTTCAATAAGTGATTTCCACTATGGATGATCGCAACAAGTCCAGGATCAATCAGTTCGTTAAAGAGCTCACCGCGGCTCACGGCGACAATCTCGCGTCGATAACGCTGTACGGGTCGTCGGCTTTTGACACCTCGCGCAAACACGATCTGCTGATTGTGCTGCGGCGCATGGATCTGGGCGACTTGCGCCCGGCAATTGATTCCATTCGCAACTGGACGCGCTCGGGTCAGCCAATGCCCGTTTACTTTTCTCAAGACGAGCTGCGGCGGGCAGCGGACGTATTTCCGATTGAATTTCTGCAGATGGAGCAGGCACGCCAGGTGCTTTATGGGTCAGACCCGTTTGAGTCGGTCGAGATTTCCCACGCCAATCTGCGCCATCAGACCGAATACGAATTACGGACGAAGACCCTCCAATTACGGCGGCTGTATTTCTCGGCCGCAAGATCGTCGGATCAACTGGCGAAGTTAATGACGGACAGTTTCTCCAGTTTCGCGGCGATTTTCCGAGCCGTGTTGTTGTTACACAGGGCGCCACCACCGACTTCAAAAGCAGATGCCGTTCAGGCGACAGTCCGCCTGCTGGGTCTCGATTCTTCCCCCTTCGACGGCATCCTGGAATTGAAGAAAAAAGACGCGGCGCGGCTCAATGCGCAGGATGCGGAAAAGCTCTTCGGAAGTTATCTCGGTCAAATTCAAGCTGTGATTGAGGCAATAGACCAAATCGAAGACGTCTGAAAATTTTCAGAGATGCGGTGGGACCAAAGTTGGCTGGGAGGCAGGGACTCGAACCCCGATAGCCAGATCCAGAGTCTGGAGTCCTACCATTGGACGACCTCCCAGCACGGTAAACGAATTTACGAAGTTCTAATTCTCAAGTCAAACGCACGTTTGGACCATTTCAGAAAACGATAATTGGTAGTAGCAAAAATAGTGCTTGCGTTGCAGGCTTCATCTACGCAAAATAGGCGCGCTGGTAACCTCTTCGCCGACCGCTTCTTCACGTTCGTGGAGTTGATAACAAGTAGTTTCGAAAATTGATGACCGAAGAAAACCCCGAGCAAACAAATGAGCTGGCGCAACTGCGCGCGCTAGCTGATGAATATGAAGCTAAGTTAGCTGCCGCCGCGTCGCTGGTCGCGCGCGTCAGACATGAAATCAACAATCCACTTGCTGCCTTGTTGGGGCAAGCCCAATTGCTGCTGCGCGACGCCGAGTTGACTGACAAGACTCGCAGGCGCGCTGAAACAATAGAGAGTCAGGCCAAGAGAATTGAAGAGATCGTAGGTGAATTGCGCAGTATTCAGACTCCCGCGCGCGCGCTCAACCGCGAAGAAGAATAAAACCACATCATAGATCGTCGGCAGAGTGACGCCCGGTGTTTTTGGAGCTCGCGTCACGCAAGGTCGAAGAGCAGGAATTCTGAGTTTCGTTCGGCGGAAATCTCGACGCGAGATTCCTTGCTGATTGCGGCTCCGTCACCTGCCGTCAAGCTCGCACCGTTTAGCGTAAGGCCGCCCTGCGCCAGTTGAATCCACCCGGATCTACCTGTCGCGATTGTGTGGGCGACCGATCGTCCTTCGTCTAACAGCGAGGCGTAAACACGCGCGTCCTGATTTATCGTGACCGCGCCGTCCGCGCCATCCGGTGACGCAATCAAGCATAGCGTTCCGTTGCGCTCCTCAGTCGTGAAGGCCTTTTGTTCATAGCCCGGCGTCAGGTTGCGCGCGTTCGGCAGAATCCAAATCTGCAGGAGGTGACACGCTTCAGTTTGTGACGGATTGAATTCACTGTGCGAAACACCGGTACCCGCAGTCATCCGCTGCACGTCGCCGGGTCGAATCACGGAACCGTTGCCCATGCTGTCACGATGTTCGAGCGCCCCCGACAGGATGTAAGTGATGATCTCCATGTCGCGATGCGAATGCATCGGAAACCCGTGCGCGGCCGCCACCCGATCCTCGTTGATGACACGCAGCGTGCGAAAGTGGACGTGCGCCGGATCGTAATACTGATCGAATGAAAAGGTGTGATAGGTATCGAGCCAACCGTGATTGAAGTGGCCGCGTTCTTCAGATTTGCGAATTGTGATCATGACGACGTTTGCTAGTTATCAATCACGTACGGATACACGCTCCACTTCAAACCTGGACTGTCTTCGGCAAAATTGGTAAGCGACACCGAGCCGTCGGCGTTACCCTGGAGCCAGGCTGTGCCTGCGGTTGAAGTCTCTGTTTCCTGAGTCACTCTCACAAACGAAACCAGGTTGCCGTCCCAGGGGCGAATCATCCATTCGGTGCCGCCGGAAACTTCCGGGTTCGAATCGGCTGCCAACTCAATTCTCATTGCGTCCATCTTCCCGTTTAGATATTCGCGCGCGCCAAAATCAAAGCCGAGGCACTTCAAGCACGTATTGCTTAACTGCTCGGGAGGCATCAAGGTGAAGAAGACGCGCCAGGCTGTGCTGGCTGAACCGGCGGTAGCTCGCTTCGCCGCGAGATCCAATGAACCGCTCGCCGGATGACCTTGCAGCCAAACATTGTCGGCGCCGTCGAGATTGCATTTGAAAGAAAGTGCGACGCCGCGGAACGAAGAACTTGTTAACAGGTTGTTCAGATTGTCTTTTACGGCGGCAACGACGGAGCCTGGCAGTCCATCAACCACCGCAGCGAGTTCCGGTGGCGAACTGGCCGGCAATGGATTCAAACCGGGATAGATGAATCGATCAAATGCCTGGGAGCCTCGCAAACCGGTTAGTTCGAAATCGTCCTGGGTGAAGTTTGGCGGATAAGCTACGCCCGTTAGCCAGGTCGACCCATCCCCCCAGGGGAGACGGCCCGCGAGCCAATACCGGTCCGCACCCGCCGCCAACTTCGAAGCGTCAGTCCACGGCTGGTAAACCAGCCAAAGCCGATCCTGTGGCGTGTTGTCGCGCGATGCTTCCTCGACGCGCATCATAATCCAATCGTGACTGAGGAAGTCGCTCGGTTGGGTTTGATTGCACCAGGTAAAGACGTCGCGTTTGACTTGGGTGAATGAATGCAGGAAATCGTCGGTGAGATACTTGCCACTGGTTTTGAGGGCGTCGATCACCGCTGCATCAACTGTGGTCTTGTAGTCCGCGTAAAAGTTCTGCATCAACCGAATGCCCTGGATTACTTCGTTGACGCGCAGTCCCAGCGTCGGCGCATGCGGACTCTCCTGCCAGGCCTTGCTCAGCAGCAGCAGGCCGCGCAATTGAGTGGCTACCACGCGCTGGAAAAGGGCGGCAATCTTCGGCAGTTCCGCATGGGCCACGTCATAGCCGTTAACGACGATCTTGCCGCAATCAAAATACTGAAATTTCCGTTCGAGCAGATAAACGTTGGACGTGTGGTCCCAGGAACGGGTGAATGTGTGAACAAAGTTATCGTCGGTTTCGGCGAACTTCTGAATCTCAGCCGTCACCATGTCCTTCAGATAATCAGCGATGCCTTTGTCGAAATCCGTCGGCTTTACGAGCAAGTCATGAATACGACTCATCGCCTCAGAGACTTTTGCCGCGTTGTCGGCGTTCAAAACGTTCTGGTACAAATCGGTGACCGCATCGTTTGCATCATCTGTTTGCGAAGTAGAACCGACCGCATCGCCGAGCGCAGACACATCGTCCACGAACAGCTCAAAAAGAGTTTCAATCGTGGTGGCGCTGTTGTTGTAGTCACGCAGAACTTCCGCGAGTGATTCCTGGGTCAGGTAATCTTTGATTTGCGTGGAAATACTTTTGATTTGACTGAGGCTGGTTTGCAAGTCGCGAACCTGATCGTCCAGGCTCTGGCCCAGAGCCGACAGGCGCTGAACGATGTCCTGATGATACACAGCGGCAGAATTGTCGGTTTTCTTGATGCCTAAAAGATTCAATACCGGGCCCGTGATGAAT
>JBIOZK010000054.1:0-73175 GCA_044870975.1 Pyrinomonadaceae bacterium | reverse complement strand
GGCCGGTAAGCCAGGAAACCAAGCGCGCGGGCAGCCCCGTAAATCCTGAGCAGTGATTTGATCCGGTCGCTACCGCTCCCGGTTCTGACACGTCCGAAAGTGGTACTGACTTCTTAGTCCTGTTACTATTTCCAATTCGAATGTGAACTGACGATGGCTACTGAAGAAGCAACCCTCGACCTGAAGAAGACAGTGAATCTGCCGAAGACGAAGTTCGGGCAGAAGGCAAATTTGCCGCAAACCGAACCTGCGCGCCTCAAGAAATGGGCTGAAATCGATCTATATGGATTGATTCGAAAAGCGCGTGCCGGCGCCGACAAATTCATTCTTCACGATGGTCCCCCCTATGCGAACGCTGACATCCACCTGGGCACGGCGCTCAATAAGATTCTGAAAGACATAATCGTAAAGTCGCGCACGATGCTGGGTTACGACGCGCCCTACGTGCCCGGTTACGACTGTCATGGATTGCCGATCGAGCTGCACGTTGAGCGGAAGCTGGGCGAGAAGAAGAAGGACATGCCCGCGCTGAGTATTCGGCGAGCTTGTCGCGAGTTTGCGGCCAATGCGCTGAAGCGTCAGACGAAGGACTTTCAGCGGCTCGGTATCTTAGGTGAATGGGACGATCCTTACATCACCATGTCCGATCATTACGAAGCCGAGACGGCGCGACTCTTCGCGCGCTTCATCGAGCGCGGCTTCGTTTACAAAGGCGCGCGTCCGGTTTACTGGTGCATTCACGATCAGACGGCGTTGGCCGAAGCCGAAGTTGAATATCATCAGCACACGAGTCCTTCCGTCTACGTCAAATTCCCAATGAAAAGCGATCTGTCCTTGATCGATCCGGCGCTGTCCGGGCGCAAGGTGTTCGCGCTGATTTGGACGACGACGCCATGGACGCTGCCGGCCAACCTGGGCATCGCCGTTCATCCGGATTTCGATTACGTCGCGCTTGAAAGCGGTGAAGAGGTTTACATCGTCGCGGCCGACCTGGTTGAGGCCGTCGCCAGCAAGTGCGGGTTGTCGACGCCGAAAGTCCTCGCGCGTTTCCGTGGATCGAAGTTGGATCGCCTGGAGGCGCAGCATCCCTGGATTGATCGACCCTCGCTCTTCATGGTCGGCGAGCATGTCACGTTGGGTGGCGAAGCTGATGCCGAGACCGAACTCGATGTGAGCGACGCGCGCGACAAATCGGCAACCAGCAAAGCCGGGACCGGATTGGTTCACACCGCGCCCGGTCACGGCCACGACGACTTTGTGATTGGCAAGCAGTACGGTCTCGAAATTTATTGTCCGGTTGACAACGCCGGCCGGTTCACAAAAGAAGTCGAGTACTTCACCGGCTCGAGCGTCTTTGAAGCAAATCCAAAAATCGTCGAGTTCATGCGCGAGCGAGGCGTTCTGCTATTCAGCGAAGACTACGCCCATCGTTATCCCCACTGCTGGCGTTGCAAGAACCCGGTCATCTTTCGCGCGACGCCGCAATGGTTTATCGCCATGGACGCAACGGCTGAAGAACCAACGGAAAAGGATGAAGACGATCGCGTGCGATCGAATTTCACGAGTAACTTCGTCGGTGGAGAAACTATCGGTTCTTCGCTGCGCGAAATGTCGCTCCAGGAAGTCGACAGTCGCGTGAAGTGGATTCCGGCCTGGGGACGTGACCGCATGCGCAACATGCTCTCCGGGCGGCCTGACTGGTGCGTCTCGCGACAGCGGATTTGGGGCGTGCCAATTCCGGCGTTCTACTGCGCGTCATGCAATCAGGTGATCGCAGATGCGACGTTGGTGCGGCACGTCGCGGATATCTTCGAAAAGGAATCGGCGGACGCGTGGTACAAGCGTGAAGCCAGCGAACTGCTTCCCGAGGATTTCAAGTGTCAGTGCGGGGGCAGCGAATTCACGAAGGAAACGGACATCCTCGACGTCTGGTTCGATAGCGGCTCGTCGTCGATTGCCGTGCTGGAAGCGCGTGACCATCTGCGTTGGCCGGCGGACGTCTACATCGAAGGCGGCGATCAATTCCGCGGCTGGTTCAATTCGTCGCTGATGGTAGGTCTGGCTGTCCACGACCGCGCACCTTACGACGCGGTGCTTTGTCACGGTTGGACGCTGGACGCGCAAGGTAAAGCGATGCACAAGTCGCGGGGCAATGCTGTGTCACCCAATGAAGTCATTCCCAAACTCGGCGCTGAGGTGCTCCGTCTTTGGTGCGTGTCGTCGAATTACATGGACGACATGCGCTGTTCCGACGAGATTCTGCAGCGCGTCAGCGACGGTTATCGGAAGCTGCGCAACACGGCGCGATTCGCATTGGGAAACCTGGACGGATTTGATCCTGCCGCCGATTCAGTGGCCGAGCATGAGATGCTCGAAATCGATCGATGGGCCCTGGCGGCGCTCAACTCAGTAGTTGTCGATGTACGGGACGCTTACGAGGCTTACGATTTTCATGCGGTCTATCAAGCGCTACATCAGTACTGCACCGTGACCTTGTCGGCGCGCTATTTCGACATCATCAAGGATCGTCTGTACACCTTTGCCCCGAAGAACCAGGAGAGACGTTCGGCGCAAACGGCGCTCTACAAAATCGCTGATGCGCTGGCGCGGATGCTGGCGCCGATTCTGGTTTTTACCGGCGATGAGATTTGGGAAAACCTGCCGCAGTCCCAGGCAGAATCACCGGCTTCAGTTCACGTGGCAGTGTTTCCTGAAGCAGGCAAAACGGCTGATATAGATCTGCTGACCACCTGGGCGCACCTGTTTGGTTATCGCGATGAAGTCCTGTCCAAGCTTGAAGAAGCGCGGGTGGCGAAAGTAATCGGCAGTTCGCTGGAAGCGCGCGTGGAAATCGCCGCCGGCAGCGATGCGTACGGTAAGCTGGCCGCGCATCGTGATTTTCTGCGTTACCTGTTCATCGTTTCGGAAGTTGACCTGACGCAGCCGAACGCGGAAATGGCGGGCGATTCAATCAAAGTAACGATCACCCGTGCGCACGGTGAAAAGTGCGAACGGTGTTGGAATTTTTCGACCCGCGTGAGTGAGGCCTCGAAGTATCCGACCGTGTGCGAGCGGTGCGTCGCGGCGTTGCAGGAAATGGAGCTTAGTTGAAAAGTCGCATCACATGGCGGTTGCTTTATCTCGCCGCCTCGCTGGGCATCTATCTGGTCGATCAGGCGAGCAAAGCGTGGGCGATTCGCCGGGTGCGCTTTGAAGATCGCACCATCATCCGAGGCGTTCTCGACTTGGTCTACGCTGAAAATCCGGGCATCGCGTTCGGTCAGTTGCAGGAAGGCGGATCGTTTGGACGCTGGTTTTTTGTAGTGCTGGCGGCCGCCGCCGCCGTAGCAGTCTTATTTTATTTCATTCGCACACATCGCAACGACGACCGGATTCTGGGAGCTTGCGCGCTGTTGCTCGCCGGCATCGCCGGTAATCTGACAGACCGCGTGCGGTTGGGATTTGTGATCGACTTTATTCATCTGCATGCGGGCCAGTATCACTGGCCGACATTCAACGTGGCCGACGCGAGCATCACGATTGGCGCGCTGCTACTCGCCTACGACCTAATCTTCGCGCACCGAAAGACCAACGCCGAGCAGCTTACGAAGCAGGGCGTAACCTCCTGATGTTTTCTGCTCACGGCTTACTGCTTACGGCTCATTGAACTGAACCGATGTATCCAATCCTCTTTCGTATCTGGAATTTCCCCATCAATACCTACGGTGTGTTCCTCGCGCTGGCCTTTCTCGCCGCCATCGTCGTTACGGTTAAGCTGGCTGAGCGCGATGGTCTGCCGAAGCAAAAAATCTACGACCTGTGTTTGTGGCTGCTGCTGTCCTCGCTGATTGGCTCGAAGTTCCTGATGCTCTTTACCGAGCCGGAGTATCGTCAGAATCCGCGTTTGTTGTTCTCGCTTGATTTCCTGCGTTCGGGTGGTGTCTTTTACGGTGGATTAGTCGGGGCCGTCGTTGTTGCCTATCTCTTGATGCGCCATTGGAAGTTGCCGTGGTGGACCACTGCCGACGCCTGCGCGCCGGGAATCGCGCTCGGACTTTTCTTTGGACGGCAAGGTTGTTTTTCTGCCGGTTGTTGCTGGGGCAAACCGACCACCTTGCCGTGGGGCGTGCAGTTCACCCAGGCCGGCCACGAGGTCACCGATGTTCCGATCAATGCCCACCTCCATCCGACGCAACTATACGAATCGTTCGCGATGCTGATCGTTTTCTTCTTTCTCATCTGGCTGCACAAGAGAAAGAAATTCAGCGGGCAAGTGATTCTCACTTTCGCGGTCATCTATGCGACTGTGCGTTTCCTGATTGAGTTCGTGCGCGATGACCCCCGTGGAGACATTCTGGGATTGACGAGCCTCACCGGCCTTTCGACTTCTCAGATGATTGGTCTCATCGTCGGCGTATGTGCCTTGATAACGTTGGTTGTTCGATGGAGACGCGCAACCCCATCTAAGGGCTTAACGCAGCCTGCTTCCGCGCAGTCAGCCACCTAAATTAATGCGTGCTCGCTAGCTTCCAGCACAATCCGCTTGCTAAGATGTCCGGCTTTTTCGCGAATCACAAATGAATCTGCGCGTCCTTTATCACGGCCATTGTTTTGACGGGGTCGCTTCGGCGGCCACCTTCACCCGCTTCTATCTCGAACGCATCAACCAGGGCGCTCAGGTGCAATATGGTGGCTTGCTGCACCGGCCGGGCAATCTGCTGTTCGATCGCGACATGTTCGACGGTGACGAGAATGCCATCGTCGATTTCAAATATTCGCCTTCGCCGAAACTCACCTGGTGGTTCGATCATCATCAGTCGGCATTTTTGACGTCCGAGGACGAAGCGCACTTCCGGGCGGACGCGTCGGGCAAGAAGTTTCTCGACCCAACCCGCAAATCATGCACCGAGTTCATTGCCGACGTTGCTGAATCGAAATTTGGTTTTGATCCGAAACCGCTGCAGGAATTGATTCACTGGGCGCATATCATCGACGGCGCGCTTTACGAATCTCCCGCGCAATGCGTTGAGTTAAAAGAGCCGGCGCTGCAACTGATGCAGGTGATCGAGGGGACGCCCGATGAATCTTTTATCGAACAAATTATTCGCGAACTCACGCGGCAGACACTTCACGAGGTGGCTAACAGCGCCGAAGTCCAGCAGCGGTTCGAACCGATCCTGAAGCTTCATCGTGAGACGCTCGACGCAGTCAAGCGGAAGGCAACCTCGAGCCACGACGTCGTGCAATTCGATCTGGTTGATGAAGGCTACGAAGGCTTCAACAAATTCATTCCGTATTATCTTTTTCCGGAAGCGACATACACAGTGGCGTTGACCCGCGCGCCACAGCGCACAAAAATTTCCGTTGGCTCAAATCCCTGGGCGCCGCGGCCACGGCGGCACAACATTGCCACGATTTGTGAACGGTACGGTGGGGGTGGCCACGCCGTGGTGGGCGCCATCTCGTTTGCGCCCGATGAAGTCGAAAAAGGGCGTGCCGTGGTGAAAGAGATTGTCGCCGAACTCTCTCAGTAGCCGGGAACAATTGAGCAAACGCCGCGTCTAACCTCACAACCTGCCGCAGCGGCGAATTTCTGGTGAAGTCGATAGCCATTTTCTCGATTACCTGTGTGCTGCTGACGGCGTGCGCGCACGATCCGACCATAACCACTATCATTCCGCCGGTCGCCAACTCGCGGCCTCAAGCGCCTCGCGCGATCAAAAACTCAGTGCCGGTGATTCATGCTTTCGTAGCCTTGTGCGACAACATTCATCAGGGGATCGTTCCGGTTTCGGCGACGCTCGGTAATGGTGACGATGCGCAGCGGAATCTCTACTGGGGCGCCGCCTTCGGTGTCAAAACGTTTTTCTCCAAGAGTAAGGACTGGCAGGTTGTCGAGTGTCGATCCGGGCCGGACGACGGCCAGTTCATCATCGAGCGCTGCGTATTCAAGCGTCGTGACCGTGAAGCTTTTCTGGTTGCTGACGCTTATCGCGGCAGCGAAATAAAGAGAGCGACGCAAAACTTTCTACAGTCGGCGGCGGGATATCCCGGCGAGACGTTGTCGATCTCGGCCGATGGGCGATCCTATTCGCTCAATCTTTATGGCGGCGCCACTCTCGTCACCTATTCGGGCCACGATGGACTGATGGATTTTCAACTGACGGCCCCGCCCAAAAAACAGGACAATGAAGAACGCGGTGCGATCATCCTGGCCTGCGCCAGTAAGGGTTACTTTTCTGATGTGCTACGCAGTACTGGTGCGAGACCGGTGCTGTGGACTACCAATTTGATGGCGCCGGAAGCCTACATCCTGGCGGCAGCGATCGATGGATGGCTACGAAAAGAGACCGACGAACAAATTAGAGTTCGCGCGGCGAAAGCCTATAACCAATATCAGCATTGCGGCGAGCGCAGCGCCAACAACCTCTTTGCTACTGGGTGGTAGCAATTGCTTCAATAACGGTTCTAGCGACCAAGTTCAGTCACGTTAAGCTTTCGGCAGATTTTCCTGGCGAGCAGATCTGAGATTTCAGTATGTCGTGGGACTGCACCCGTTGATGGATTAATCCAGAGTGAATGAGACGCGCCTTCGCGTTTCAAGTAACAACCGTGGCGTCGCAAATGTCTGAGCAGCGACTCGCGTTTCATGCCGCAACAACCACAGTCTCCTTCTCAACGTCGGGTGGCAAGCCGCGTAGGGAATCTTCGCGCCGATCTGCCAGAATCAAAGCGAATGCATCGGCCAGATTCTGCCGTGCTTCGTCACGCGTCCGCCCCTGACCGTTCGCGCCAGGGATTTCCGGACAATAGGCAATCACCCATTCTCCGTCCTGATCAAAGATCGCGGTGAATTCATTGTGCATGGACTAAGTGTCCGCCATTTTGGCGCATCAGGCAAGAGATACATGAACTG
Organism: Pyrinomonadaceae bacterium; assembly: GCA_044870975.1. Taxonomy (GTDB): domain Bacteria; phylum Acidobacteriota; class Blastocatellia; order Pyrinomonadales; family Pyrinomonadaceae; genus UBA11740. Next base: position 66,259 of record JBIOZK010000054.1, on the reverse strand, counting down.
CGTTTCATATCCTGCTGATGTATCATACGCAGCCATCATGTCATCCCAAACGAACATTGAATCACTTCAGGTTGAGGGTCGGCTGTTTCAACCGCCCGAGACATTTGCCGCGAAAGCCCACATACGATCGATGGCCGATCTGGAAGCGTTGCGAGCGGAAGCTTCCGCGGATCCGGAAGCGTTTTGGGCGCGACTGGCTGAGAGTGAGCTGCATTGGTTCAGGAAGTGGGACGATGTTCTGAAGTGGGAGCCGCCGCACGCGCAATGGTTTGTCGGTGGCCAAATCAATATTTCTTACAACTGTCTCGATCGGCATCTCGGCACCTGGCGGCGCAACAAGGCGGCGTTGGTTTGGGAAGGCGAGCCGGGCGACACGCGCACGCTGACATACCAACAACTGCACACGGAAGTCTGCCGCTTCGCGAATGTTTTGAAGAAGATGGGCGTCGTCAAGGGCGATCGCGTCGCGCTTTATATGCCGCTGATTCCCGAGTTGGCAATCTCGATGCTGGCCTGCGCCCGGATTGGCGCGACCCACTCAGTCATCTTCGGCGGCTTCTCGAGTAGTGCGCTGGTGGATCGCATCAACGATGCGCAATGCAAAGTTGTCGTCACCGCTGATGGAGGATGGCGCCGCGGAAAGGAAGTAAAGCTGAAGCCGGCAGTCGATGAGGCATTGAAAGAAACGCCCTCGGTCGAATCGTGCATCGTCGTAAAGCGAACCGGCAGCGATATAGACATGGAAGCCGGGCGCGATCACTGGTGGCAGGACCTGGTGCTTACAGTCAATGCGGATTGTCCGGCAGAGGAACTCGACAGCGAGCATCCGCTGTTCATTCTTTACACGTCTGGCACGACGGGAAAGCCCAAAGGCATTCTGCACACGACCGCTGGATATATCCTGCAGACGCATCTGACCACGAAATGGATTTTCGATCTGAAGGATGAAGACATTTACTGGTGCACCGCGGATATCGGTTGGGTCACGGGTCACAGTTATGTCGTCTACGGGCCGCTATCGAATGGCGCTACCGCGTTGATGTATGAAGGCGCGCCGAACTGGCCTGAGGCGGATCGCTTCTGGGACATCATCGAGCGGCATCGAGTGAACATTCTCTACACCGCGCCGACGGCGATTCGCGCATTTATCAAGTGGGGTGAGCAATGGCCGCTGAAGCACGACCTGTCTTCATTGCGCTTGCTCGGCACCGTCGGCGAGCCAATCAATCCGGAAGCATGGATGTGGTATCACCGGGTGATTGGCAAGGAGCGTTGCCCGATTGTGGATACCTGGTGGCAGACGGAAACGGGCGCGATCATGATTACGCCGCTGCCCGGCGCCACGCCGACCAAACCTGGTTCGGGAACGAAACCTTTTCCCGGGATCGAAGCAGATGTCATGACGCGCGATGGAAAATCTGTGGGCGCAAACGAAGGCGGCTATCTGGTCCTGACCCGGCCCTGGCCGTCGATGCTGCGGACTATCCATGGCGACGACGCGCGTTATCAACAGCAATACTGGTCGCAGATCAAAGGTGTGTACTTCGCCGGCGACGGTGCGCGCAAAGATCAGGACGGCTACTTCTGGATCATGGGCCGCATTGATGACGTGATCAATGTCGCTGGTCATCGGCTGGGAACGGCAGAGATTGAATCAGCTTTGGTTTCACATGAAGCTGTGGCCGAATCGGCGGTCGTCGCGAAACCTGACGATCTGAAAGGATCGGCAATCGTTGCCTTTGTCACACTCGAAGGTGGACGCACACCGACAGACTCTTTGAAGGAAGAATTACGCCAGCACGTGGCGAAGGAGATTGGCGCCCTCGCGCGACCTGACGAGATTCGCTTTGCTGACGCCCTGCCAAAAACGCGCTCGGGAAAGATCATGCGACGCTTATTGCGGGAAATCGCGACGAGCGGGTCCGTCGCCGGCGACGTGACCACGCTGGAAGACTTTTCTGTGTTGGAAAAGTTGAGAGGCGAGGAAGAGTAAATTTAGGGGATAGGGTGTAGGGGGTTGGGTGTAGATGAAGTCTGAGCGGTCCGTGAAATTCGGGCGACTCGGCTCATTCGAAGCCTTTAAATGGCTTTGCTGCAAAAGTCGGCGAAGTCGACGAATGAAAATAGCCCACCGATTTATCGGTGGGATTCGCTGATAGCATGAGCGAAGTCCGTGAAACGGACGGCTGAGCCTTAAAGGTTGATTCGGTTAATAAGTTATCAGTCGTCCGCTGCGCGGACTTTGGGTGTGAACAACTGACCGTCCCAGCGCTAAAGCACTGGGCTACTCCACTCAGTCCGCTTCGCGGACGTAAACAGATACTTTTGCAGCAAAGCCGCCTTAAATCAACAAACAAGCACGCCTAAACGTGATACTGCGCCCTACACCTGGTTTAGGTCCGCGTAGCGGACTGAATGAGAATAGCCCAGCGCTTTAGCGCTGGGGCTATTGGCAACATAACCATAGAGTCCGCAGAGCGGACGACTGATAAATTGTCTAATAACCAGGCGCTTGCCGACCGGCCGTCCGTTTCACGGACTTCGCGCTTTTGTGCCCAACCGGCCCCACCGATGAATCGGTGGGCTATTCCCATTCGTCGGCTTCGCCGACTTATGCAGCAAAGCCAGCGAGCCGCGAATACTTGCGCCACTCGATTATTCACCCCTAAATCAACTAACTCCGCACGCCAAACTCTTACCCTACCCCCTACCCCTAACCCCAACCCCCTAATTCCCTAACCGCTACCCCCTAATTCCTTTTCCCTGTATCATACGCACGGCTACCTCAGCCGAAGTTCATAAGGGAGTCAATGGAATGCCCCAAGGTTCGTTTGTTGAAAGTCGCTCCGGTCCGCGCTATGTGCATGCCTTCCCGATTCGTGCTGAATGGGACACGAATGACGGTGTCCACATCGTGGCCGAAGGTGAAACTGAAAATGTGGGCCCCGAGGGCACACTGGTACATCTGCAAAATGATCTGCCGCCGGTGGGCGGTCGGGTAAACCTGCGCGTACTCGACGACGCCGGCGAAAAGATTAGCGTGGTTGCCGAAGTGCTGCGCATTGAGCGAAACCCGGTGCGTCCGCAGGCGGCGCTCCAGCTTTTGGGTGAAAGCGATGAATGGCGTGGGCTGGTGTGGGAAGAAGCCGGCATGCGCATGGCGCAAGCCGATCACGAATACGACGAAGATGAGTTTTGAGTCGAGTGTCCGATCCTCACGGCACTGATAGTTCATGACGCCTCAATCTGATCAGCCGCAAGTGAAAGAAGTCGCCGCCTGGGTGCAGACACGCGTCGTTTTGCGAATCATCGTAATTCTGCTCGCGGTAGCTGCTCTCCTCTGGATCACCTACAAACTCACGGCCGTACTGCTGCTGCTGGTCCTTTCGATCTTCTTCGCTTACCTGGTCGCCCCGCTGGTAGATCTCGTCGAGCAGCCCGTCAACCTTGGCGGCCGCGTCATCAAGATGCCGCGTGGGCTGGCCATCGGCGTGGTGTACCTATTCTTGTTTACGGTGGTGGGAGCGGCAATCTATTTCCTGGTGCCGCAGTTTGCGGCGCAGTTTCCGGAATTCAAGCAACAGGCGACGGCCTATTACAAAAAGATCTCGGAGACTTCTACGCGCGTCAACCAATATTTCACCGATCACCGCATGCCTGAAGGTGTGGTGAAGGCCGTTAACGACACGATACTCGGTTTGATTGCCCGAAGCGGTGAAGTTGCCAGTCTCGCGTTCGAGCGCACGCTGGGATGGATCATCTTCCTGCCCTGGATTGTGCTGATTCCGATTCTCAGTTTCTTTCTGTTGAAAGACGCGGACACTTTCCGGCGATCGGCTTTGGCGATGCTGCCGCGTGGCCGCTTGCGTTGGCGGGGCGACGAGTTCTTCCAGGATATCAACAGCGCGTTGGCCGCTTACATTCGCGCGCAATTGATAGCGTGCATCCTGATTGGCGTGGTCTGCAGCATCGGCTTTGCGCTAATCGGCTTTCCCAGCCCGCTGGTCCTCGGATTGATCGCCGGCCTGTTTGAGTTCGTTCCGCTGGTTGGGCCCTTGTGTGTGGCGATACTCGTGGCGCTGCTGGCGCTGTTGCATTCAGGCCCCGTGATGGCATTCGTAGTACTTCTGTTCCTGGGTGTGCTGCGAGTCGTGCATGACTACGTTGTCTACCCCCGCATCATCGGCCACGGCATTCATCTCCATCCCCTGGCAGTGATATTCGCGATCCTCGCCGGAGCTGAGATTGCCGGCGTCGCCGGAATCTTTCTGGCGATTCCAGCGATCGCCATCATCACAGTTGCCTACCGCCACTGGTTAGAACACCGCGGCAGCGAAACGATTGCGGAAGTGATCGAAGAAGCTGTGGAGGAAGCCCAGGCTGAAGTTGAACTGGGTTCTACTCATCCCACGTTGGCGACTACCGCTGAGGAAATGGCGCGCGTCCGTCCCGATCTGCTCACCGGCGAATTGAAAACGCCTAAATGAATTACTGAAGTAGCGCAAATTGTTAATTTGCGGTGGGCGACCAGCACGCAAGTTAACAACTTGCGCTACGCACTTCACTGCGTTCGCAAGCGCGCGGAGCGCGCGCCAGCATAAAGCCTGGGCCCGACCAGTCGGGACGAGCGAAACCCCAGGACTCAGACAAATAAACGAAACCAGCCCGCAAAGCGGGCGACAGCCGTTGACGTGGATTCTGAAATGCCAGGAACGGTTTTGGCACGGTCTATCGCCTGCTCCGCGGGCTCGGTTAATCGTTCCTGACATGATCCCGGGGTTCCGTCCCGATGAATCGGGACTTCACCCCGGGCTTTATGCTACCGCCCGCTCCGCGGGCTGCGCCCGTCAAGTAGATAAGTTCCGATGAATCGGTGGGCTATTTCTATTTGTCGGCTTCGTCGACTTTTGCAGCAAAGCCCATCAACGGCGCGCAACGGGACCAGAGCTGCGCGCCGCTGGACTTCGACTCCTCATAACTGAATCTTCGCACGGCGCCGCTTTGTGTCAGAACCGCGAGCGGTAGCGACCGGATCATAAAGACAACTTGGCTGTAACTCAATCGTCTCTTTCGCCGGCTAAAGCCGGCGCTGGATTGAGATGGGATGTGATCCCAGGGTTACGCCCGCTTCTCGTTCACCCGGGGCTATCATCTGTCGCCGCTTCGCGACTCGTTGTCGTAATCGGCAGTGTTATTACCGCGCATTTGTCAGGCAGGCATTCAACTTTTCTGCGAGTTCGGACACGTGAGGTTCTTTAATCATGTCGAGATGCGTTCCCGGAATCTCGATTAGTTCCAGGCCATTGCCGGCGAGTGCTTGCCAGCCTTCGATCATGTCGAATTTCGCGCGCAGGTCTTTGCTGGCCCAGAACAGCGTTACGCGTCCATCGTAAGCCTGAGGGCGATACGATTGCGCTGCCAGCCAGTTGAATTGTTCTACATCACGAAAGAGGCGTGGCAGGTCGCGACCGAAGGTTTGATACGTGCGATAGATCGCGCGCCAGACTTTGCTCTTTACCCGCACCGGCCCGAATTTCGACTTGCCGATGATGTATGAAAGCTTTTCGCCGGCGGGCAAGCCGCGAACGTTGGCAGCGTGAGCAGCAACTCGCTTTCTGAATTGGCGCGTGCGAGCTTTTGCCGAATCAGCGTTGGGCGATAGGCGTTGATACCCGACGGGATATGAATCGAGCAAGGCCAGTAACGCTACGTTCTCGCCCTGGGCGCGGAGTTGGTAAGCCATCTCGTACGCAATCATTCCCCCGAGTGAACGGCCGCCGATAAGATATGGTCCCGCCGGCTGAACGTTGCGCATTTCGCGAATGTAATGCGCGGCCATGTCTTCGATGCGCGTATGCGGCGCTTCACCGTTCAAGCCCCGCGATTGCAAGCCGTAGAAGGGTTGGTCCGATCCGAGATATTTGGCCAGGTCGTAGTACTCCAAAACATTTCCGCCGACGGCATGTACACAAAAGAATGGCGGCCGTGAGCCTTCGGGTTGAATGGGCACCAGCGAAGTTTGTTGGGCGGCTGATTGATTCTCTAACGCGGCGGCCAGTTGCGCCACAGTCGGCGCGCGAAACAATGTCGCCAGCGGCAGACGCTTTCCGAATTGTTTCTCGATCAGCGCGAACAGCCGCACTGCGATTAGTGAGTGCCCGCCCAGTTCGAAGAAATTATCGTGGATGCCCACGGCAGGAATCTCGAGAACGGCTTGCCAGACCGAGATTAGTTGTTCTTCTAATGGCGAACGCGGCGCGGCATCCTGAATATTTGCCACCGATTCATTTAAGCCGGGATCCGGCAGCGCGCGCCTATCGAGCTTCCCATTCGGAGTAAGCGGCAGCGATTCCAACATCACGAACGCTCTCGGAATCATGTAGGCCGGCAGCCTGGAGCTGAGATACTCGCGAAGGTTGTCGGTAGTCGCCGGCGAATCACCGGAAGGCACGATATAGCCGATCAGGTTTTTCGAGCCTGACCTTTCACTGAGCATGACTACAGCTTCGCGGGCGTGACCACTGCGAATCAGCGCCGCTTCAATCTCGGCTGGTTCGATGCGGAAGCCGCGAATCTTTATTTGCCGATCGGCGCGGCCGGCATGCTCGACGTTTCCCTCAGGCAAATAACGGCCGAGGTCGCCGGTGCGATAAATTCGATCATGTTCGAGTCCCGTGAATGGATTGGCGATGAATCGTTCGGCGGTCAAAGCCTCGTCGCCCAGATAACCCCTGGCCACGTGCGGACTGCGGAAATAGATCTCGCCGAGCTCACCAACGCCGCAGCGCTGCATCTTTTGATTCAGCACCAGCAGCTGTACGTCTTTGATTCCGGTGCCCAACGGCAGCACCTGCTTCGCGGATGCGGGCGCAGCATCTGCATCAGCAACGTAATGTCCGACTGCGCGCTGCGTTTCGGTGGCGCCGTACAGGTTCACACAAGTAATCGACGGTGCGAGTTGCTTCAGTTGGGCCACGTCGCGCTGGCGCAGCACATCGCCAACCAGAAATGAATATCGCAGTGCGTCAAGGCGGACATCATCGGTGGCGTCCGACTGCTCACAGATCAACTGAGCCATGGCCGGCGTGAGATTCGCAATGCTGACATCCTGCGCTCGCATCCAGGCGCGCAGGCGAGTTGAATCTTCCAAATAGCGCTGGTCAGGAATGCACAGCGTGCCGCCGAGTTGTAACGGCGTAAAGATATCGCGGTGCAATGGATCATGGGCCAAACCTGACAGCATGCAGAACCGATCTGATCCATTTAGATCAAATCGCTCAACGGCCCACGCGGTAAACAGCGTAAGGGGACCGTGCTTGCCCATCACACCTTTAGGCACGCCCGTCGAGCCTGAGGTGAAAGCGATGTACGCCAGGTCGTTCGCTTCGATATTGATGGCCGGTGGTTCGTTCGAGAGTGCGCCGTAAGAAGAATCGTCACCGTTTGCCGACACCTGGAGCCAGTCACAATCCTCAGACGCGTCAAGAAATGCGCGCAAATCCTCGGGCAAGGCGCCAGCGGCTTCTATCGTGATGAATCCGCGCGGCGCGGCAATTCGCAGACAATCTATTAAGCGGGCCGTCGGATAAGCCGGATCAAGAATTGTGAATGCTGCTCCCGCCTTCAACACGCCGAGAACCGCCGTTACCAGCGCGGCGCTGCGATGCGCGTATATCGCGACCACGTCGCCCTTGTGAATTTCGTTTTGCAGCAGGGAGTTCGCTAATTGATTACTGCGACGATCAATCTCGCCATACCTCAAGCTCTGATGACTATCGATTACGGCAACTTTGTTGGGATGGTTTTTCGCTTCGCGTGAAAACAGCGCCGTGATCGGCTCGGCTTTGTGTTGTGCCAGAGTAAGCGTCGGCTCAGGCAACAACGCGGCCGCGCGAGACGTCACCAGTGAATAGTCACTGATATCTTGCGAAGGGTCTTTGGCAATTTGCGTCAACAGATGCGTGAGCTGTCGCATCATCTCGGCGACCCGCGCCGATGAAAACAGATCCGTGTTGTAGACAAACGCCAGCCTGAGCTGATCATTGTCGATGCCGGCATAGAGCGTCAGATCAAATTTCGAAAGCGTTTCCTCAGACCGGAGCCAGGCGTCAAAGAAGTTGACAGTCTCACCACCGGGCAACTGAACTCGCTCTGCGAAGCTGAACAAATTGAAGTAGACCTGGAAGATCGAGGTGCGGCTGAGGTCACGCTCAGGCTTCAACTCTTCGAGCAATTTTTCAAACGGCACATCCTGGTTCGCGTAAGCATCCAGCGCCGTCTGACGCGCGCGCGACAGCAATTCAAGAAAGGTGGGATTGCCCGACAGGTCGGTCCGCAGCGCCAGGTTATTAAGAAATAACCCAATCAAATTCTCTGTTTCAGTGCGTGGCCGGTTCGCGATAGGCGAGCCGACAATAATGTCCTCCTGCCCGCTGAGACGTTGCAGCAGCAGGTTGAAGGCTGCCAGCACAGTCATGAAGGGCGTCGCGCCTTCATGTTGACTTAGTGAAACCAGCGATTGAGTTACCTCGGCCGACAGGGTGCTGACCTCGCGCGCGCCCGCATAGGTTTGCATCGCGGGCCGCGCATGGTCGGTAGGCAGATCCAGAACCGGTAACTCGCCGGCTAATTGTTTCTTCCAATAGCCAAGTTGTTGCTCGATCAGCTCATCCTGCAACCAGTTCCGGTGCCAGTCCGCATAATCAGCATATTGAATCGGGAGGTCTGGTAATTCCGCATGACCGTCACTCGCGAAGCGCTCGTAGAGTTCCGTCAGCTCCTTAAAGAAAAGCAATAACGACCAGCCGTCACTCACGATGTGATGCATCACCACGACAAAGATTGAGTTGACTTCGTCGATACGAATCAGCGTAGGTCTGATAAGCGATCCTCGTGAGAGATCAAACGGATGCAGCGCTTCCTGCTCAATCAGAATCCGACTCTTTGATTCCGCAGTCGCCGAATTCTCACCGGTGAGGTCGATGACGCGTATGTTTGTTTCAGTCCTGGACGAGACCGTGGGCGACGGCTGACCGTCGATCGTCACAAAGGTGGTCCGTAGAGTCTCGTGCCGGCGCACGATTTCATTCACGCTGAGTTGTAATGCTTCCAGCTTGATCGGTCGTGACAGCCGCACCGCCATCGGTACATTGAAAACCGGCGAGCCGGGCATTAACTGATCCAGGAACCACATTCGTTCCTGCGCGAATGAGAGTTGTGCTTTGGTCGCCGGATCGCGGCGCGGAATGTCCTGCCGCGGGCTAAGAGTCTGGGTGGCTTCGCCGCGCAGATATTTCTCGAGCAGTTTGCGCTTCGCCTCAGAAGCCGCCGTGATGTGCGGCACGGGTTCAGGCGGCGAGATTTGTTCCAGTCGAGAACTCATCCTTATTTAAGCCGAACGGTGGAACGGGCAGCCACTCTCACGACTGCTCACTGGAGGCATGACAGTCGGTGTCGAGGCGATCCGGGTAAATGAGATCGGCAGCGCAGTCATGCCGCGCAGGCCGAGATTATCGCGCCAGACAATTGGCGCGTTGGTCGCCAGTTCAAGGTTGTCAGTGTGACGAGCGAGCGCTTCGAATGTTAGCTGCGCTTCGATGCGCGCCAACGCGGCGCCAAAGCAAAAATGGCTGGCCCAGCCAAAGGCGAGATGACGATTGTCACTTCGCGTGATGTCGAACCGATCAGGATCGGGAAAACGTTCAGGGTCGCGATTGCCGGCGGCCATGACAGCGATCACCGCCTGGCCTTTCCGGATCAGATGGCCGTCAATTTCAGTGTCTTCAGGGCAAATCCGCGCCGTCTGCTGACTCGGAGCCTCATAACGCAGCATTTCTTCAACCGCCGAAGGGATCAAGGAAAGATCGTTGCGCAGCTTCTGGAATTGATCGGGATTGCGCAACAGGGTGAGCACGCCGTTGCCGATCAGGTTGGTCGTCGTTTCCTGCCCGCCGACCATCGTCACAATACAGTTTGCGATGATTTCTTCGTCGGTCAGCCGGTCGCCGTCGATCTCGGCGGTGATGAATGAATTGATCAGTCCCTCGCGTGGGTGGGCGCGCTGTGCTTGCAGCGCGTCGCGAAAATACTCGGTCATGTCTGCGACACACTTCAGCGTTCGCGCGGCTCGATCCGGGTTGTGCTGAAAATTGCCGAGGACCTCGGCGAAATCCGCTGACCAGGTTTTCAACTGATCGGCATCTGCGGTCGGGACGCCCAGCAACTCGGCCGTGACGATGGCCGGTAGCGGCGCCGCAAGATCGTTGATGACATCCATGTGACCGCGATCAAGTAGCGGCGTCAGTAGTCGATCGAGGATGCCGCGGATGTGATTGCGCAAGGCTTCGACACGTGCCGGCGTAAAGGCCATCGACGCGAGCGAACGCAATCGCGTATGTGCCGGCGCATCCATGAAGAGCATCTGCTTGGTCATCATCTGGGCGATGGGCCGCAGCTCTTCCATGCCGATGGCGGCGAGTTGTTCAGGCGTCGGCGTTCGATTGGCTGAGAAGTGATGCAGCACCGTCACGACGTCCGCGTAGCGTGTCACCACCCAGGTGTGCAGATACGGGTCCCAATGAACGGGGGCTTCTTCCCGGAGACGCTGGTATAGCGGATATGGATTTGCCAGCACCTCAGGGTCGAGCAGGTGATACAGACTGAGGGCAGGCGCGGAGTCGTTGGATGAAGTTATGGACATGCAGGCACTCGCTTTGTCTCCCTCTCCCGGTGGGAGAGGGCTGGGGTGAGGGTCTATCGCGATTTCGCTAACCCTCACCTGACCTCTCCCAGAGGGAGAGGAATAAATCAGGCACGCATCAGGCAACTAATGCTTGCGCTTCGGCTTCACTCATCGATTCAAGTCGGGCAATGATCTGCTGCTCGATTGTGGCCGACAATCCAGCGATAGTCGGCGCGTCAAAAATTGCGCGCAGCGGCAGGTCAACTCCAAAGGCATTGCGTATCTTGATGACCAACTGCGCTCCCAGGAGCGAATGGCCACCCAGCAAAAAGAAGTTGTCGTTGATTCCGACTTCCTTCACGTTGAAAAGCGAGCACAAAATCTCGGCAATGCGTTGCTCGGTCGGCGTCCGCGGGGCGGCGAACGCTTGCTCGCGCAATCGATTTGCGTCGGTCGGATGCGGCAGAGAGACGCGGTCGAACTTGCCATTAGACGTCAAAGGCAGCTCGTCGAGCTTCACAAACACGGCCGGAACCATGTATTCGGGAAGCGACTCTTTCAGGAATTCGCGCAGTTCAATTGCTGTCGGCGTGGCTTCGCCGTGCGTGGTGATATAAGCAATCAGGCGCTTACCTGAGCAGTCAAAACTATTCGCCACCACGACGCTTGCCGCGATCGCTTTATGACGATCGATGGCAGCTTCAATCTCCGCCGGCTCAATGCGATAGCCGAGAATTTTGATCTGTTCATCGGCGCGGCCGAGATATGCGATCTCCCCGTTTGCCAGCCGACGCGCCAGATCGCCGGTGCGATAGAGGCGGGCACCCGGGACATCGCTGAACTGGTCGGCAATGAACTTTTCGCTCGTGAGTTCCGGCTGGTTCAGGTAACCTCGACCCACGTTAGCGCCACCGATGTAGATTTCACCAACTTCACCATCAGCTACTTCGCGACCGCTTTCATCCAGGATCTGAATCCGGGTGTTTGTAATTGCGTGACCAATCGTCGGCAGGTCATTTGTTTCCCCGCAACGCACTCGGCCTGATGTCGCGACGACCGTGCATTCAGTCGGACCGTAGTTATTGACCAGCGCGAACGGAAGCTGTTTGTTTGGGCGCCGGTGCAGGGTGTCCGCGCCAGTCAGCAGGAATCGAAGCGCAGCGTCGCGCGGCCAATCCAATTCTATTACGCGTTCGGCCAGCGCCGTCGGCAGAAAACTTATCGTGATCTGATTCTTGACGATCCAATCGCGCAAGGCTTCCGGTGATAGCCGCGTTGCTTCATCGGGTAGGTAAAGGCTCGCGCCTGCCGTCAGGTAGGGCCAGACTTCCCACACGGCCGCATCGAAAGCGACGCTCGCGAGATGAGAGGCGCGATCGGCGGCCGAAATTTGAAATTCAGCTTGATGCCACGAAATCAGGTTCAGCAGATTAGCGATCGTGATCTCGACACCCTTGGGTTTACCGGTCGAGCCTGACGTGTAGATCACATAGGCCAGTTGATCTTTGGTCGGAGCAGCACATGCAAGGTCAACCGAATCGTCTGCCGCGCGCTGACTGCCGGCCAAATCGAGCATCTTAACGGAGCACGAACCAAACTCGCCCGGCACCTGGCTTTTGCTAATCAGCACCTGCGGCCGCGCATCCATCATCATCAGGTTAAAGCGCTCAATCGGCAGTTTTGGATCCACCGGTAAGTAAGCTCCGCCGGCTTTCAGAACGGCCAGCGAACTGATGATGGATTCAAACGACCGTTCAAGGCAGATAGCGACGATGGTTTCAGGGCGCACGCCGAGTTCGAGCAGATGGTTCGCCAAATGGCCCGCGCGCTGTTCCAACTCGCCGTAGGTCAGCACGCCGGCATCAGTGACCAGGGCCGGAGCCTCAGGATGTTCCGCGGCCTGGGCCGAGACTAATTCGCTGATTGAGTAGGGGCTTTTCGTCATAACTCTTGGTTCAATCATTTTGCCACGGGGCTTTACTTCCAAAGACAAGTAAACAGCGAATGCCCACGGAGTTTCCCGTAAATGGTTGAAATTAAACGGGCACACCGGGGGGCGAGGGTATGGGGCGAGGAGGGTCGGCCGGCGAAAGCCGTAAAACCGTCACAGAATTCACGTCTGATTCAAGTCTTCAAAAGAGCGCGAACGTTGCGTGAGCTTATGGCTCACCCAATCCAATTTGCCTGGATCGGTTGAGCCGGTTTGAGAGTCGCCGCGTTCGATCAAACACGAAGAGATGGGTGCATTTAACCCAAGCGCCTCTGCGATTAGTTGTGGTAAACTCTCGCTCAGAAAGACGAGAGGGAGTCTCGCGCTGTTCTTAATGACGCTCGGTTCGGCAACCTTGCCCCTGCTTTCCCCGAGAGCTGGGGCTCCTCGTCTCTTCTTTTCGCCATTTCTCTCCGCGGCTCACAAACTCGACAACAGTTCCGGTTTTTGGAGGTCATCATGAAAAAGTTTTTCGCTCGCTCCTTCGTTGCGCTCGCGCTGGTGTTTGCGGTCACAGTTCCGGTCCTCGCTGACACGATTCGCTTGAAGGACGGCAGCGTCATCCGCGGTCAGATCGTCAGTTTCAAAAACGAGCAGTTCACTATCCTGGTCGGCGGTGGCTCGCGGGGGCGCAAGAGCCAAATCACCGTTTACATGGAAGATGTAGAGTCGATCGATTTCGATTCAAACGGCGCCGCGAGCAGCACTCAAGACAACAGCAACTCGCCTGCTTATCAACAGCCGAATAATAATCCACCTTATCAGCCGCCGGTGAATCAACAACCGACGAACCAGACGAACAATCAGCCGACCTATCAGCCGCCGAACAACACCAGTACCCAACCGGCGAACAACAATCCGACCTTCTTTCCGGTCAATGTAAAGGTGCACGCGGACAACGCGAGCAACGGCTGGACGAACAGCGGCCTGGTAGTCCGGCGCGGACAGCGGCTGCGGATTACGGCGAATGGACGCGTGAATCTTGGTGGTGGCCGATTTGCAACGCCGGATGGGGTAGCGAGTATTACCGATCGGGATAAGTTGATGCGAAACCAGCCGACCGGCGGATTGATTTGCGTAATCGGCGACGACAATGACGATTTCATATTCATAGGCAAGTCGCGCGATTTCGTCGCGCAAAGGGATGGCGTGCTCTTCCTGGGAGTGAATGAAGGGAATCTGGCTGATAATACCGGAATATTTGACGTGGTAATTGAGGCGGAAGCATTGAATTCACGGCCGGATTGAGGCTGGAAACAATTCAGATGTACTCGTGCGGCCGACAAGTCTGCCGGCCAAACATCTCTAAAAAACCGCGCAAGTTGCCAACTTGCGCCACATTGCACGCATCACAACGTTCAGGCCGAATCCATCAGCTTGACCACGCTCGCGCGAGCGCCCTATAGTCGCTTCAGTTGAATTGGCCTGCCTCGGGGTTCCAAAGGATCGCTTTATGAGTCTTACAAAGGGTCGCTCTCTCTTATTAGCGCTGGCGATCGTCGTCGGCCTCGGTCTCGCATGCAGCTCGCTGGTACTGTCGCAGTCCCGGCGTCAGCCCCCGTCTTCGGATCAGAAGAAGAATAAGCGGCCGGACGAGAAACCCGAAAGCGACGCGCAGAAGCCCGAGCCCACGCCGCCCGACATCATGGGCAAGCAGCAGGAAGCTGAAAAGCTCGCGGTCACCACCAATCTCGTCAACGTTGACGCAGTTGTTTACAACAAAAAGACCGGCCAGCCGCAACTCCAATTGAAGCCCGGCAATTTTGCCATCTTCGTCGACGGCCAGAAGAAAGACATCACGAACTTCTCAACGCCCGAAGCGCCGATTACCGCAACGCTCGTGGTCGAATACAGCAAGACCATGGAGCGAATCGGGTTAATGGGAAATGGCGGCATGGACTACGGGCAGATGGAGGTCATTCGTCCCACCGCGATCTTCCTTTCCCAGTTCATCACGCCGGCCGATTATGTTTCGGTGATCGCTTACGACATGCGGCCGACGCCGCTGACTGACTTCACCAATAATCCACAGCGCATTCAACAGGTCATTCAATTGCTGCTGCACAACCAACCGGCGTTTAGCGAGAGCAATCTGTACGATGCGCTGAAATTGACGCTGGTCGGCGGACGCGCTGATTCCGTCGTGCTGGAAGATTCAAAAGAGCGGACGGCGGAGTACTCGGGCATGGTTTCAGTTCCCGGCGGACGCCGCAAAGCCGTGCTGCTGATTGCGACTGGACTCGACACGTTCAGCAAGATCAACATGGATCAGGCGCGGAAGATTGTGCAGAACGCGGGCATCCCCATCTACATCATCGGAATTGGCCAGCTCTTCATCAAGAAGTACGGCGACTATTTGAACCCCGGTGACTTCAGGTCAAACATCGGCGGCATCCCGATGGATCGCATGACCTTCCTCCAAGCCGAGAACACGATGAAGACGTTCGCCAAAGAGAGCGGCGGCGCATATTATCCCGTCACCTTCGAAGGTGAACTGCCGGACGTCCTGGGTTCAATCAACGCGCTCCTGCGCAGCCAATACAGTCTCGGCTTCAAACCTGACGACGTGGCCGATGGTAAATCGCACAAGATCGTTGTGAAAGTAGATGTCGACGGCGATGGCACCTACGACGATAAAGCTTTCGCGGTGCACGCGCGCGAAGTCTATAACGCGCCAAAGCCTGACGCCGCGAATGGCAAAACCGGTGGTAAGAGCTAGCGAGCGAAGAGCTTGGCCTTTGCTCTTTCCCCTCGCCGGTGTAAAGTAACCCCGTTCTTTCCCTTAAGAAAAAACTCCCCGCTTTGCGAAACCTAGTCGGAGGTCACAACTGATGTCCACGGAGAACATCAGCCCGTCAGAAGCCGCAAGCGCTCAGGAATTTCCTGATCGCGTCGGATTCAAACCAGATAATCCGTTTCTCGCAGTTTTCCGGCCCTACATTCCCGCGTCAGCGCATCTGCGCGAACTAACCGTGATCCCTTTAATTATGGGAACGGTGCTGGGAATCATTTTCGGGGCCTCGTCGCTTTACCTGGTTTTGAAAGTTGGGTTGACGGTCAGTGCGTCGATTCCCGTCGCTGTAATCGCGATCACGCTGTTTCGTATCTTGTCGAAGATAGGCATTCGCGACGCGACCATTCTGGAAAACAACATCGTCCAGACGGCGGGCTCGGCGGGCGAGTCAATCGCGTTCGGCCTGGGCGTGACGATGCCGGCGATCATGATTCTGGGTTTCGATCTGGAAATCACGCGGGTGATGTTGGTCGCAGTGCTTGGCGGTTTGCTCGGTATTCTGATGATGATCCCGCTGCGCCGCGCGCTCATCGTCGCCCAGCACGGCTATCTGAAATATCCGGAAGGCACGGCTTGCGCGGAGGTGCTGAAGGCTGGAGCTTCGAAAGAATCGCAGGCAGCAGCCCACACGGATGCCGCTTCGGCCAAGGCCGCAGAGGAAGCAACTATCGGCGGCAAGACGATCTTCGCCGGCTTCGGCATCGGGTTCCTCTATTACGGCGTGCAGCAGATTTTCAAGAGCTGGAAAGAAATTCCGACGAAAGTTTTTGGGCGGCCGTTCGATTCAGGTTCGATCTCGATTGAGAACAATCCGGCGTTGCTCGGCGTCGGTTACATCATTGGGCCACGCATTTCGGCAATCATGATGGGCGGCGGCGTGCTGTCTTATCTCGTGCTGATTCCGGCGATTAAGTATTTCGGCGCCGGACTCGCCGCGCCGTTGTCCCCTGAAACTGCGCACCTGATCAAGGACATGTCGGTAGGCCAGATTCAGAAGGCCTACATTCTTTACATCGGCGCGGGCGCGGTAGCAGCGGGCGGTATCATTAGTCTGGTGCGATCGCTGCCGACCATCTGGCATGGTTTGAAGGGAGGTCTTGCTGACCTGCGCGGTAGCGGCAAGGCAAGCGCAGACGCACCGCGAACCGATCGGGACCTGTCGATGAAGTTTGTGATCGGCGGCGTGATTCTCCTGCTGATCATCATCATGGCCGTGCCGCACCTCGGTCTGCAGTTCAATCTGCTGGGTGCCATCCTCATTGTTGCTTTCGGCTTTCTGTTCGTCACCGTCTCGTCGAGACTAACCGGTGAAATCGGATCGTCTTCGAATCCTATCTCCGGCATGACGGTCGCGACGCTGCTGCTGACGTGTCTGGTGTTCCTGGTCATCGGTTGGACCGCGCCACCTTATTTTGTTACGGCGCTTTCCATTGGCGGCATCGTTTGTATTGCAGCTTCGAATGGTGGCACGACTTCACAGGACTTGAAGACCGGATTCCTGGTGGGCTCGACGCCGAAGGCGCAGCAGATCGCGATCCTGGTGGGCGCGCTCGCCTCTGCTCTGGTGCTGGGTTACATCCTGCTTTGGCTGAATCAATCATCGACGGTTTATGTGCCGATGGCGAACAGCAAAGAAGTCAGCATGCCGGCAAATTTCAAGTTTAATCCGGCGAACTGCGAACAAAGCGGGAGCGGACCGAAGCGCGAACAATTACACGGACCGCAGGCAAGTTCAGATCAGAATTCATATCTCGTCTGCCACAACACTGATACAGCAATCGGAACGGTGGGCCGCTATCTCGCCACCGATGATGGCACGCCGATGTACTTTTCGGATCCCGGCATCAACGGCGTGATTACTGAACGTCCCGGCGGCGGCAGCGTCACGAAATACAACGCGCCGAAAGCGACCTTGATGTCTTATATCATCAAGGGAATTCTCAGCCGCCAGTTGCCCTGGGGCCTGGTGCTCTTAGGAGTCTTCATCGCGATCGTGTTGGAGCTTTCAGGAATTCCATCGCTGGCATTTGCGGTGGGAGTTTATCTTCCGATCTCGACCTCGGCCCCAATCTTTGTTGGCGGCATGGTGCGTCTGGCGATTGATAAGTACACAGCGCGAAAATTCGCGGGCAAAAAGCTGAGTGAAGAACAGCTCGTCGCTGAAGGCGATAAGAGTTCCGGCGTCTTGCTGGCTTCGGGCTACATCGCTGGCGGGGCGCTGGCCGGAGTCGTGCACGCATTTTTGAATTTGAGCGAATCGGTCTCGGGCAAACTGACGAATATCGAAAAATGGTCAGGTGAGCACAATCCATTCTTCGAAGGAGCGCGCTCAGACCTGCTCGCGTTGATTCCGTTGATCATCTTGACGGTCTTGCTTTATCTGGTGGGGCGCGAACTAGTGATGAAGCAGCGTCCCAGAGGGACTGGCTAATTCGCCTCGTGCTAATCTAGATTAAGGAAGGCGCGGCTATTCTGGCGCGCCTTCAATTTCATCAAGTCATCGCTCAGGATCATGCATCGCAAATCGTTCGTAATCGCTTTCACCTGTCTCCTGCTTAATCTTCCTGCCGTCCGCGCGGTTTATGCCCAGGCGCAGAAAACACCTTCAGACGTTGTCCGCGAGTTTTACAAGGCCATGCGCGAGCATCGCTTTAAAGAGGCCTGGTCAATGTCGGTCTACAAACCTGCGGTAGACGGTCTCTCCGCTGATGAGATGGAAGACCTGCGGCCGTTTTTCGAATCACAGGCGGCGCCGATTCCGGAACAGCTCCAAATCGACGGCGAGAAAATCACCGGCAACACAGCGCAGGTGTTCGTTCACCTGCCGCCCAGCGATAGTTCGCCGCAGCTGACGTCGAAACCTGTAGACCTAATCAAATCAGGAAGCGGTTGGATCATCGGCACCGAATCTGAGGATTTGACCGTCAAGAAAGCCGGCAGCCGTTATTTTATCGACGCGCTGATCGATCTTAATCAGGACAACATGACCGATGTCCTGAAGCGGCTGATTGGCATGGAAGCCGCCTACGCGCAGGCGAAGAACGGGGTCTATGGCGAACTGAAAGCGTTAGTCGCTGCCGGCCTGATGTCTGACGACATGCTCGACCCGAAAACCTCAGGTTACAATTTTCGATTGACCATCAACGGCAAAGCCTATGTCGCCACTGCCGAGCCCTTTCATTATGGGCGAACGGGCAAACTTTCCTTCTGGATGGATCAGACCGGGGCCATAAAAAGCGCCGATAATGGCGGGAAACCACTGGTCATAAAATAATGTTGCCTGCGCCTGCCGCGAACGGTTAGAATAAGTCCACTGGACGCCCAGCGTCCTTCTTGCCTTCCCTCTCCAGATCACTCACTCACGGAAAGAGGTCAGCCATGCCGGAACTGGTCCGCTCAGTCGTGTCTCGTTTTCAGGGTTTTTTTGATGATCGACGCCAATCGCCGCGTCTACGGGTGCGTCTGCAATTCACGGTCATGATGCATCGCACCACGCGCGGGCTTTCTTTGCGCAGACGGGTGCACTCTTTGAAGGGGCATACACGGGACATCAGCATCAAAGGTGTCGCACTGCTGATGTCCCAGATTCATCTGGATGGGCGCCATCTCGCCGCCGATGGAAGAGAATTGGAGCTACAGTTGGAGATTGGTAACGGTGAACCAATCGCGATGCTGGTGATGCCGAATCGGTACGAACGTCTGGACGAAGCGGAACTCGGTTGCAGTTATTTGATCGGCGCGCGAATCGTCAGCATGGATGAGCGAGACAGGATTCGCTACCATAATTTCCTGAACGAGCGCCTGGAAAATCAAGCCGCTTAGAATCACCCAAACTCCAGCCATCCAAACACCTGCGGCACGTGAAAGCTTGGTTGCGGCGTCATAGTCGGCTGCCACGCAACGTAGCCACGATCAGGGTCCTGACCAACACAGCGAAATAGATTGATGCGCCAGCGCTCGCCTTTCTGTGGCCGCGGGATCGAATCGCTCCAGGGTATGCGTATCGCCGTCAGCAGGAAGCTCGTGCCGATATGTGTCGCCGTTGTCATCCCGGACTTGAACTCCCAGTCAGACTCTCGTTTCCGCGCGGACCAGCGAATCGCGACATCAAGCCACTCACCTGTCGGCGCAGCCTCGAACTCAAAATAACGCTCAATTGTATTTGGATTGGGCGCGATGAATATCTCGCATACATCACGGTCCCAAAGTCCCATCGTCTTTTGCTGAAGCTGCGGTTGCTCATGAACGATTAAGGGTTCCCGCTGATTGCAGAGAAACCGAACATGCAGAGCTTCATCAGACCACAGAATTCGCGCCTCGGCTTTGCGTGCTGCCGGAGCAGGATCGCCTGACCAGTACGAATCGAGTTGGGCAGATTTCGCCGTTTGCCACACGGCCGCACTTGGATCGGGTGACGGGAGATCCCCGATTAACTTGGCCTCGATGGTAGGTCTGTCATTAGTCATGCCGACAGCGGGCCCTTATGGCTGATGCTAGCCCATGCCTTCGCCGAACGAGAAACTCGGCCCGCGCGGTCGATAGGTGATCTGTTCCGGCTCTTCTTCTTCCACTTCTGCGAGCCACGTCGGATCGGAATACTGCAGCTTATAAAGTTTCCAATACAAGCCCTGTAACGTGAGCAAATCCTGGTGAGTACCTTGTTCGCGAATCTCGCCATGATGCAGCACGATTATGTTGTCCGCGCGCTGAATCGTCGATAGACGGTGAGCGACAATCACTGATGTGCGATTCTGCATTACCCGCGCAATAGCTTGTTGAATTAGTTGCTCGGTTTCAGTGTCAATCGAACTCGTCGCTTCATCAAGAATCAGCAGCGCGGGATCAAATGCCAGCGCCCGGGCGAAAGAAATGAGTTGTTTCTGCCCGACCGATAGTCCGGCGCCGCGTTCGCGCACTTCCGACTTGTATTCCTTAGGTAAGCGTTGGATGAAATTGTCGGCGCGCACTTCGGTTGCCGCCCAATGCACCCGCTCGTCGGATATGTCTTCTCGCCCCAGACGGATGTTGCTTTCGACCGTTCCCGTGAAGAGAAAGATATCCTGCAAGACGACTGCGAAATTCTCGCGCAGCGACTGCAAATCCCAATCGCGCACGTCAACACCGTCGAGCAAAACGCGGCCCTTCTGCACGTCATAAAATCTCATCAGCAGGTTCGTGATCGTTGTCTTGCCCGAACCGGTGTGACCCACCAGCGCGACCGATTGACCCGGCGATACGGTGAAGGAAACGTCTTTCAGCACCCAGTCTTCGTCGTTATAAGCGAACCAGACGTTTTCAAATTCAATCCGCCCTTCGGCGCGACCCTTCTTAAGCGGCTGGTCGGGAGTAGTAATGAGTATGGGCAGATCCAGTGCCTTAAAGATTCGATGCGAAGCGACCACCGCGCCTTGCAGGACGTTGTATTTGTCCGAGATATCGCGAATCGGCTGGAACAGAAAGCCGGAGTATTGAATGAACGCAACCAGACCGCCGAGCGTCAGCGCGCCTTGCATCACGCGATAGCCGCCGTACCAGATGATCAGCGCGATGCCGACCGCGCCGATGAAATCGACCAGCGGAAAAAAGACCGCGTAATAAAAGATCGTGTCGACATTCGCCTTGCGGTGCTCGTCGTTGATCCTGGCGAAATCGCGCAGAGACTTTTCTTCGGCATTGAAAATCTGGACCGTCTGCGCCCCCGAAAAATGTTCCTGCAGGAATGAGAAGATGCGCGCAATCTTGATGCGTACGAGGTCGTAACCGCGGCGGGCGTGTTTGCGAAACCAGTTCGTTGCTGCCCACAACATTGGCACCGTCACCAGCGTCACGAATGTCAGCCGCAGATCCATGTAGAACATCATGGCCAGGATGGCCACGATCATGACGAGGTCGCCAAGCAAATCTGTGACGCCCGAAGTAAACAATTCGTTCAGCGCGTCGACGTCTGCCGTGAGGCGGGTCATGATGCGGCCCACGGGATTGCGGTCGTAGTAGGCGACCTCCTGATGTTGCAGCTTGGCGTAAATCTCGCGGCGCAGATCGAACATCACGTACTGGCCGATTGAGTTCAGCAGGACAGCTTGAAAGTACGAGAAGGCGAACCGAAAAAGCAGCGCCAGCAGATAGAGCAAGGCCAGCGTGGTCAGGCCTTTGGTGGTGCGCGGGATGATGTTCCAATCGATCGCATACTGGGTGAACTTCGGTTGCAGAATGCCGAGCAAGTTCAGCAGCAGCGTCAGGATTAGCGCGGGAACCAGCATCTTCACGTAGGGCTTCAGATAACGGAGTAAACGCCGCGCGACCTGCCAGTCGTACGTTTTGCCGATTTGCTCTTCCTCGTGAAATTTCTTGACGGCGGTAGACACGTGCTCGCCTCTAAGTACTCATTGCTTATACAAAACCGTCCGGATCCGATCCTTGCTGGGAAAATTCAGCAAAATCCCGATTGCTGAGATTGCGAACAAAACCCAACTAAGGGTCGAAGCGGTCGTTAGATAATTCAGCAGGCCAAGTAGTCCCGCCGCTTCACACAGCGCGAGCGTCACAATGTGCGCCGTTTGCAACGCGGCAATATCATTTTTGTCGATCGCCTGCTGCGTGAGCTTCTGTTTCACCAGGACTGATACCGCAACTATCATTACGCCGGCTGCCAGCAGCGCATAACTTAAAGTGGGATTTGGTGTGCTTTGGGTGCCGACCACCATGGCAAACGGGATGAATACACCGACGCTGGCGAGTATCCCGGCCCATAAGATCAAAAACGTTCGGAAGCGTGCTTCCACCCTGGCTTCGATTTCCTGCGGATTACGTAGTTCCATGGCAAGATCCTTAGGTCGTTTCTAACTCTTCTTCCAACAATTGCCGCTCGTGCAGTTCGGCGTACTGACCGCCCAGCGCCAGGAGCACATCGTGTGTTCCTTGCTCGATGATGCGGCCTTCGTCGAGCACGCAGATCGTATCGGCATGACGGACAGTCGAGACGCGGTGCGAAACGATGATGCTGGTTCGCTGGCGCATCACAGAGCGAAGCTGCGACAGAATTTTTTCTTCCGTGTAAGTATCAACCGATGAGAGTGCGTCATCAAGTATCAGAAGTTTTGGCTCGCGCAGAACCGCGCGCGCGATGGCCGTACGTTGTTTTTGCCCGCCAGAGAGGGTGATGCCACGTTCTCCCACCAGCGTATCGAAACCTTCCGGGAAGTCTTCGACATCAGTCTGGAGCCCGCCAATTTCCGCGGCGCGTTCGATTGCTTGCGGCTGCGCGTTATTAACACCGAACGCGATATTTTTTGCGAGCGAATTGCTGAACAGGAAAGTTTCCTGGGGCACGTAACCGATCGCCGCGCGCAGCTGCTGCAGTGGATAATCGATTACCGGCACCTCGTCGATGAGCACGGTACCGCGCGGCGCATCCAGGATCCGCGGTATCAAATTCACCAGGGTCGACTTCCCGCTGCCGGTTCGTCCCACAAAGGCAACTGTCTGACCCGCTTCAATCGTGAGGTTGATGTCGCGCAGCACTGGTTCGCTATCGGCGTGGTATTGAAAGGTCAGATTCCGAAACTCGATGCGCCCGGTTATCGGAGGCTGCGGGCGAACGTCCGGGGCATCCGCGATGGCCGGTTTGGTCGTGACGATCGCCTGCATCCGTTTCCAACTAGCCGACCCGCGTTGATAAAGGTTCACCACGTATCCGATCGCAATTAGCGGCCAAATCAGGCGAAACAGGTACATGTTGAATTCAGTAAATTGACCTACGGTGAGTTGGCCGCGCGCCGCGAGCGGCACACCTGCCCAGATAATCAACACGAAACCCAGGCCAATCAGGAACGTCATCAGCGGCCGCATCAGCGCGTCGACTCGTACGAGGCCAAGGTTCCGCTGCGCATATTCGTAATTCAGTCGATTGAAAGCGGCGATCTCGGCGCCTTCCTGCGCGTATGCGCGAACGACGCGAACGCCAGTAAAATTCTCCTGGGCGCGCGCGGTAATTTGCGCGAAGAAATCCTGTATCTGTTGAAAGCGCGAGTGCACCTGCTGCCCGAAATACTTTACCGTCAGCGAGACCAACGGCATGGTGACGAATAGCAGCAGAGTTAGCTTCCAACTGATCGCAAAGATGATCGGCACGATTACGATCACGACGAACAGAGTCTGAAGTCCGTACATGATCATCGGCCCTACCACTTGACGCACCGCGGACAAATCGTTCGTGGCGCGGGCCATCAAGTCTCCCGTGCGATGTGCATGAAAGAAAGACTGCGGCTGGTTCACCATCGCCGCATAGAAATCGTTGCGGAGATCGTACTCGATGTGACGCGACATGCCGATGAGGATCCGGCGCTGGAGAAATAGAAAAAGGCCGCTCATGGCGCTGGCGCCCAGCACCTTGAGGGAAGCAATGGTCAGCTTTTGCCAGCTAATCTCCTGCCAATTGGCATCGATGGCATTGCCGACAATCAAAGGAATGCTGACGTTAAAGGCCACTCCGGCCACGATGCACGCCACGCCGATGACGAGTGATACTTTGTAAGGCCGGAAGTAGCGAAGCAGTGTGCGGAAATCGCCCATGAAGACAGCAAAGCCTCAGCTCTCGGCTGGATCGAGTACGGCAAGAGCTAAGACTTGATATTAAAGTTTAAGTGAGATTGCCTGACTGGCAAAGTCGAGAGAGGAAATCGCTACGCGCCGCGCGCCCTCTACATGACGATTTCTTCTCGTGAATGATGCGGAGGTTCCTGGGTGGTTGTCGCGCGAGAGAGCGCGTCGTCCAGAATTTCCACTGCGCGATCTGCGACGCAGACCCGGTTGCGTCCCGCGCGCTTGGCGGCGTAAAGCGCATCATCCGCGGCGCGAAACAGTTCAGTTCGCGACGTCGCGTTTGCCGGAAAACTGGCGATGCCAATCGAGGCGGTCAGATTACCGAATTCAGGAATCATGATTTGCTCGATTCGCGCGCGTATGCGTTCGGCGACAATCAGCGCGCCTTCAGTGAAAGCTTGCGGCAGGATCAGAGCAAATTCGTCCCCACCGAAGCGGGCGGCAGAATCGATCCCGCGTAATTCCTGGCGGAAGCAGCCGGCGAGCTGGCGCAAGGCATCGTCGCCGGCATCGTGACCGGCCGTGTCGTTCAGGTGCTTAAATCGATCCAAATCGAGCATCAGCAGGGACAACGGCTGCGAGGTCCGCTTGGCCATCAGAATTTCTTTGTCCAACTGCATTTCGAACGAGCGCCGGTTGTAACAGCCGGTGAGCGGATCGGTCAGAGCCTGTTGTTGGATTTGCGCGAACAATCCGGCGTGATTGACGGCGACAGCCACCTGATCCGCCACTGTGCGCAGCAAAAGGATCTCGCTTTCATGCCAGACCCGCGAGGGATCGTTTGACTTGACCTGCAGCGCGCCCATTAAACGTTCATCGAACACCAGCGGCGCCACCGCTGAGGGCGCCTTGCTATCAGCAACTTCTATTTCGTCGTCGCAGTCATAAGCGATTACCGATTGATGACGCGCGAGGTGGGCACAACGGGCATCCAATTCGCGACGTAAATCCTCAACCTCGATCGTCGGATGTTCGTACTCATCGTTCAGGAAAAAATACGTTAGCGGCTGTTCTGACTTGGATCCTTCAACTCGCAGGGCGCAGCTTGAGACATTCAACGCGGCGCCAACTTCATTGACCGTCTTTTGCAGAATCACACCCAGCTCGAGGGATTCCCGCATCGCGGTGGCTATTCGATTCACCGCGATCTCGCGGCCGGCTTGTTCCTGCAGCAGGTGCGCGAGTTTGGTGGTGACGCTGAGAGTAAGCTGAAGCGACGTCGCCTTTGGCATCGATGAGCGCACCGCCGTTTCAAATGCTTCAGCCTGATATGGATTCTCGGCGGTAACTCGGGCCATCAAATATTCGAGAGCGGAATAGACTACATCCGGTTCGAAAGTCCAGATGACTTCATCGCCGCCCATCCGCAGGTCGCTGGATCCGCCGCGCACGGTGGCCAACAAAGCGGAGAAACGAGCGTCGGCGATTACAATGAAATGCTCATTGGCTGGGCTCGCATCTGCTAATGGCAGAATCGACGGCGCGGCCAGAGCATTGTTGCCGACACTTGAGACAATCTCGGTTAGCGCATCTGCCTGGTGCGCGAAGAAAAACGTGTGCCGTCCAGCTCTTGCCAAATCGCGCACGCGTGCCTTTTCCCGCGCGGAACGTTTGGGCGACAACGGTAACGACTCGATGACCAGCGCACTCAAACTATTCTCAAGCACCACGTCTTCAAAATAGCGGTGCAGCTGCTGCACGGTCGCATAGGCGCACCGGATCGGCGTCAATTGCCTTGCGTGCTGCGCTAAGAGAACGTCGTAAAGTGAATGCATACGGGCGAGAATGAAAGGAATTTGTGGCTTGGGACGGCCAGAAGTATTTTGACATTTTGCCAAGCGCGTTGTCTATGGTTATTTTGTGCGGATTTGTTCAGGGTTTGGACGAAATATTGTCGATTTTGATGTAGGTCGTCACAGCGGTAGCGATTAGCGCCGACGCGTCGTTATGAACATCCACCGATAGCACGAATAATCTGCGCCCGCCACGGACTATGCGAGCCGTGGCCGTAATTCGACCATCGATAGCCGGACGGAGGTAGTGAATCGTCAAGTCGGTCGTCGTCACGCGTTCGTCAATTTCGATTTGAGTCAGGAGGGCGAAGGCGGACGCGGTGTCGATTAAGGAAGCAATCGCACCCCCATGGACCACTCCCTGGTTCTGTTTGAGTTCGTCCCGAATGTCGAGGTGGATACTGACCTTGCCATCACCAAGTTCCCCCAGTTGCAGCCCGAGAAACTTTGCGTAGGGAACTGCGGCGAATGCTTTGCGGGCACGCTCTAACTTTTCCGGATCCATCTGTTTGCTTATCCGCGATAGCTGGAGTCCGTGGGTTCGACAATCACGGCCGTCCCATAGCAGAGCACTTCGGTGACGCCGGTGGCGATTTCGGTTGTGTCATAGCGGACGCCGATAATCGCATTCGCACCAATTTCCGATGCGTGCTGGATCATGATGTCGAACGCGTCGCTGCGGGTCTCTTCACACATCTTTGTCCAGATAGTGATGTTACCGCCGACGACTTGCTGGAAAGTGGCGCCGAGCGTCGCAAACACATTTCGCGAGCGCACCACGATGCCGCGTACGACTCCCAGTGTCTGCAGCACTTTGAAATTTGGCAGTTCAAACGCTGTGGTCGCCATTTGATGAGATACTGAATATTTCGGAGGGCTAACTGGATATGGCGTTCGTGGAGCAAGAGGATCGATATTCATGGCTTCTCCTGTTTGTGTGCACGCGGATTCATTTATTCCTGTACAGCGTGGTTCGCTGCTTAGCGCTCTCTTTCTTTCGCGACGTGTCCGCTCGCGGCTTCCACAAAAACTTCTCTAAATCGCAGCGGCCGGTATCATCAAATTTCACGCCTTCGCGTTCGAGCATTCGCTGTTGTTTGTCCGCAGGCAAAACGATGCGACCGGTCGAACATTTTCCCTGTGAATTGATCACGCGGTGCCAGGGCGTGTTACGTTCGTCGGCGCCGTGCATTACGAAGCCAACCGTACGCGGAGTGTAGCCTTCGCCAAGCATGTACGCGATTTGTCCATAGGTCATGACGCGGCCGGATGGAATACGGCGGACAATTTTGTAGACACGCTCGCGATACTTCTCATCGGGTGGTCGTTTTGATGATGAGGCCTTCATAAACAGCGAGGCAACATAACATCTGGCGCTACATCGTTCTCAGTACAGCGCGCGCCGGCGCCCCATCGCCGGCCCCGTCAGCGATCTTCAGGGGCAGACAGATTAATTCGTAGTCACCTTCCGGCACTCCCGAAAGATTCAAACCTTCAACGATTACGACATTATGCGACAGCAGCGTCAGATGGGTCCGGTGATGTCCGGAATGAAACTTCTCAATAGAAAGATAGTCGATCGCGACCAGCTTGATGCCGCGATCTACCAACAGCTGCGCAGCCTCCGGCAAAAGATGAGTGAAGTCTTTGCAAAATTCCTGATCCCATAAAGCAGAGTTCCTGGTGTGAAAGGCCACCCGTTCGACGCCGTCGAGGTTGCACTGTTCGATAAACCCGGTTCCGATCTCATTAGCCTCATCGGGTACGCGAATGACCCGCGCGGGCCCAATCAAGGTCTCCAACGGCAGTGCATCAATCCTTCGCGCACCCTCGATGAAATGGGCCGGGGCGTCAACGTGCGTCCCCGTATGCGCGCCAAAGTTCAACGTCGAGACGTTTGACGCATCGCCCTTGGCGAACGCCGACCACGCGTCGATTTTCACGCCCGGGTCTCCTTCGTACACCGGCATATTTGCGCGGATTGGAACGGTGATGTCGTAGATTTTCATTCGAGTGGGCGACACTATAAAGGCAAACTCTCATTACGCAAAGCCTGACAGTGGGTCGTGGTGGAAAGTGTGTGAACCTCAACTTCAAAAGGCCGGCCAAAGTCGGTACTCTACGCAATGAAAACCAAAGATGGCTGATCAAAAACCGAGAATCGCAGCTTCAAGTTATTTGAATACGGCGCCGCTTATCTGGAGCTTCACCCAGGGCTCACAACGCGAATCCGTCGAATTGTTCACGGATACCGCGCCGGCACGCTGTGCCGAAATGCTGGCGCGCGGCGAAGTCGACGCGGCCCTGGTTCCTGTCATCGAATATCAACGCCTCGATGATGTTTCGATCGTGCCCGAGGTCTGTGTCGGATCCAAAACCGCGGTCCGTAGCGTGGTCCTCGTCACCCGCAAGAACAATCTCAAAAAGGTCGAGCGCGTTGCGCTTGATGAGTCGTCGCGCACGTCAGCCGCGCTGGTGAAGATCATTTTTCGCGAGTTTCTTCAGGTCGAACCGGAATGGATAACCGCTTCTCCCGATCTACACACGATGATGCAGCAAGCTGATGCCGCGCTGATTATTGGCGACCCCGCGATGACGATCACGCGCGACAAATTTCGCGTTTTCGATCTCGCCACGCTGTGGCATGAATTCACCGGGTTGGGTTTCGTGTTCGCGATGTGGATGGTGCGGAATCAAAGCGTCGAGACAGTCCGCAGAATAGATTTCTTGGCCGCACGTGACGAAGGATTAGCAAACCTCGATAGAGTCATCGCCACTTATCCGCACCAGATCCCGTTCTCAGCTAAAGAGATGAGGCAATATCTGAGCGAGAATATTGTTTTTAAGGTCGATGAAGAGATGCAGAACGGTCTCAACCGTTATTTCGCGCTTGCGCAGGAGCTCGCGCTAATTGGACCGGCAAAGCAACTATTCTTCGTCGGCTGATTTCGCCAGGCTGCTTCGCCGTCCTTTTGCGTAAGTCCGACCGCTACTTCGCCATCAGGGCTTCAATCTCTTCCCGTTCCTTCGGCACCTTGTGCGTCAGTACCCGAGAGCCGTTCCCGGTGACGCAGACGTCGTCTTCGATGCGCACGCCAATCCCGAGGTACTTAGCGGGAATATCTTTATTAAAGCCTTCCGGAATGCGGCTGGTGTCAGGTGAGATGTAGAGACCCGGTTCGATCGTCATCACCATGCCGACTTCTGCGGGGCGCGATTCGCCATTGAAGTAGTAGCGGCCCGCGTCGTGCACGTCGATGCCGAGATAGTGACCGAGGTTGTGCATGTAGAACTGCATGTACTTCTTCTCTTCGATAAGTTTTGCGGGATCGCCTTTCAGCAAGCCCAGCTCAACCATGCCTTCGGTGAGTACTTCGACCGAATGGGTTTTTAAGTCCTCCAGTCTGACACCTGGTCTAACCATGTCAACGCAGGACTTTTGGCATTTCAATACCAGATCGTAGATTTCGCGTTGGGCGTCGGTGAACTTGCCGTTGATCGGAAAAGTGCGCGTGATGTCTGAAGCATAGCCTTTGTATTCAGCACCGGCGTCGACAAGCAATAAGTCTCCATCCTGCAACTGGTCCTTGTTGTCGATGTAATGAAGCACGGTCGCATTTCCGCCGCCGCCGACGATCGAGGTGTAGGAAGAACCCGCGGCGCCGTGTTTGCGAAAGTACGCTTCGAGCATGGCTTCTACTTCGTATTCCATCATCCCAGGTCGCACGTTCTGCATTGCTTCCACGTGCGCTTCGGCGGCAATGTCAGCCGCACGCTGCATGATCTCAATCTCTTCCGGAGACTTCAGCACGCGCATTTCATGCAGGATCGAAGAGGGATCGACAATCGTCCGCGGTGGCTCGAGAGGCTTGCGGTTCGTCTCGCGCATTGACGCTAGCTGGCTAATAATCTTTTGATCCATCTCAGGCGAGGTGTGGCCGAACGCGTAATAAAGCACATCCGGTCCGTCCATGATCTCCGGCAACTTCGCATCAAAATCGCTAATCGTGAAGGCTTCGTCGGCATGATAATCGGCGACCGCGCCTTCCACGCCCGCGCGATAACCGGTCCAAATCTCCTGCTCGAGATCGCGCGGCCGCACGAACAGCGTGAACTTCTTATCGCGCGCAGGCGTGATCACCGCAATGGCTTCCGGCTCTTCAAAACCAGTGAGATAAAAGAAGTCTGAGTTCTGCCGGTAGCGATAATTCGTATCGTGCGAACGCACAGCTTCGCGCGCGGCCGGGATGATGGCGACGGAATTCTTCTCGATCCGGTTCATGAATTCCTTGAGTTGCGGCTTGATCATTCGAGTCTCCTCAACGGATAAAATTGGAGCGCCATTGTAACGCAAGCCGTTAACTTGAGCCGAACGCACGAATCCACTATCACTGCGCAAAACTAACAGTTTGCGTAACCTCGGTTCTGCGCGATAATCCGTGTATGGCTCAGACCATTCCCGCCAAGTCACCTGGTGCTGAAATAATTGTTTACAACCCCGCTTCTAATGAAGAAATTGGGCGCGCGCCTTTGACGATGCCGGAAGAGGTCGCGCGCGCGGTCGGCCGCGCTCGTGAGTCGCACGTCGCATGGGCCGCCCGGTCTTTCGGTGCGCGAGCTGAGGTAATCATGGCGGCGCGTCGCATTATCCTCAGCGAACTGGACGAGATTGCCGGATTGGTTTCACGCGAGACCGGCAAGCCAGCCGCCGAAGCAACTTCGATGGAGCTGGCTCCGGCGCTTGACCTGATGCAGTACTTTGCGCGGAAGACAGCGACGTTGTTGCGGCCGCGTCGAATCAGCGTTGGGTTGTATTGGACGATGGGCCGTTCGTCGTACGAAATCTACAAACCGATGGGAGTGGTGGGAATCATTTCGCCATGGAATTTCCCCTGGGCGACGCCGCTCGACGAAGTGGTGATGGCTCTGATGGCGGGCAACACGGTGGTTTTGAAACCCAGCGAACTAACGCCGCTCACCGCACTCAAGATCAAAGATGTCCTTGATCGGGCCGGACTACCGCCAGACGTTCTGCAGGTTGTGACCGGCGATGGTTCGACGGGCGCGGCGCTGGTGGCCTCAGGTGTGGACAAAATCATGTTCACCGGCAGTGTGGCTACCGGCCGCCGCGTCGCCGAAGCGGCGGCAAGATATCTGATACCAGTCGTACTCGAACTGGGTGGCAAGGACGCGATGATCGTACTCGACGATGCGCATGTCGAGAATGCTGCGCGGGGTGCAGTTTGGGGCGCGTTCGCAAATTGCGGCCAATCCTGCTCATCGGTCGAACGTTGCTACGTTCACGAATCAATCGCCGAACAATTCATCGCGGCAGTCGTGAAGGAAACCACGCGCTTACGCCAGGGCGGCAACGATGCCGACCTTGGCTCAATGTCGAGCGAACGTCAATTGATGACTGTGGAACGCCATGTGAATCAGGCGCTCAACAACGGCGCCCGCGCATTGACTGGAGGGGAACGTTTGCGCGATGTCTCAGGCCCGTTCTATCCGCCCACCGTGCTCACCCACGTGACCCATGACATGGATGTGATGCGCGAAGAAACATTTGGCCCGGTGCTGCCGATCATGACTTTCAAAACAGATGATGAAGCAGTTCGCCTGGCGAATGACAGCGATTTCGGCCTAACCGCCAGCCTCTGGACGAACAACATTGGTCGGGGTCAGCAGTTGGCGCGACAGATTGATGCTGGCACGGTGACGATCAACGAAGTCCTCTACACTCACGCCATCGCTCAGACCCCCTGGGGCGGCGTAAAGCAGAGCGGGCTCGGACGCACCCATGGTCAGGCAGGCCTGATGGAACTGGTGCGTCCCCAGCATGTTCACGTCAATCGGCTGCCTTTCATCCCCGACCTTTGGTGGTTCAATTACGACGAAGGTGCCAGTCGGCTTTTCCGTGGGGTTGCGCGCCGATTCGCTTCCGGGTCGCTACTCCAAGCCTCGCTTTTGCTGCCTCAGATGATCCGTCGGTGGCGGGAGCCTCGCAACTAAAAAATAATATTCACTTCACCAGAGCCAGTGTATACTCCGTCGCCCACTGATTTGCTTTAGCCCCGAACTGGTTTGAATCGACAACTTA
Organism: Pyrinomonadaceae bacterium; assembly: GCA_044870975.1. GTDB lineage: Bacteria > Acidobacteriota > Blastocatellia > Pyrinomonadales > Pyrinomonadaceae > UBA11740. The sequence continues at coordinate 34,300 of JBIOZK010000054.1, read as the reverse complement.
ATAGCTGAAGTAGGAGGAGTTCCCATGAAAAGGTTCTTCATTACGCTGGGCGTAGTGATCGCGCTCGCAGTGTGCGCGCTCATCCCCAGTTTCGTCACCGTTAGCAGCCAGAATCCGAACAAGTTTCGCCGGACCCAGGCTGATAAGAAGATACCCGACGAGTACATTGTCGTGCTCAAAGACAACACCGATCCCGATAATGAGAGCATCCGTCTGTCGCGAGAATTCGGCGGTGTTCGGGGCCACGTTTTTCGTCGCGCGCTAAAAGGATTTTCGGTCCATCTAAATGAAGTGCAGGCCGAGCGTATGGCAGATGACCCGCGAGTTGATTTCGTTGAAGAGGATGGCGTGGTCGAGACTGTGGCCACGCAGAGCGGAGCGACCTGGGGGCTGGATCGTATCGATCAGAGAGACCTGCCGCTTAACGGCACCTACACATACAACGCGACCGGCACCGGCGTCACGGCTTACATCATCGATACCGGCATCCGCGCTACGCACACGCAGTTAGGCGGCCGGGTGATCTCCGGATTCACAGCTATCAACGATGGCAATGGCACTAACGATTGCAACGGTCACGGGACACACGTCTCAGGCACGGTTGGCGGATCTACTTACGGCGTCGCAAAGAATGTAACGCTCGTCGCTGTGCGTGTCCTTGATTGCAGTGGCTCAGGCAGCAACTCAGGAGTAATCGCGGGCGTTGACTGGGTGACTTCCAATCATCAGGCAGGCCAGCCTGCGGTCGCCAATATGAGTTTGGGTGGCGGGGTTTCCTCGGCGCTGGACACTGCGGTGGCAAACTCGATTGCCGACGGAGTGACCTATTTGATCGCCGCCGGTAACAGCAACACCAACGCATGTAATTCATCGCCGGCAAGAGTCGCGAGCGCCATCACGGTCGGTTCGACGACCACGACTGATGCGCGCTCGTCCTTCTCGAACTTCGGAACATGCGTTGATATCTTCGCGCCCGGTTCGAACATCACTTCGTCCTGGAATACCAGCGACACCGCCACCAATACGATCTCCGGAACTTCGATGGCGACGCCGCACGTGGCTGGGGTTGCCGCGCTGTTCCTGGAAACTAACCCAACCGCTTCGCCGGCAACTGTGACTTCTGCCATCATCAACGGCGCAACGTTGAATCATGTCACTAACCCGGGAACCGGCTCGCCCAATCGGCTGCTGTATTCATTGTTGACCGGGGGACCGCCGCCGCCGACCCCAACTCCGACACCTACGCCTTCCCCGACGCCGGGCGGATCACAGTTATTATTGAATCCTGGTTTCGAATCAGGCAACGTCAGCTGGGTCACGACGGCGGGCGTGATCGACAACTCGACCGGCCGACCCGCGAGAACCGGCTCGTGGAAAGCCTGGCTCGACGGTTATGGCACGACGCACACCGATTCCTGCTATCAACAGATCACGATTCCATCGAACGTAACTTCGGCAACCTTGAGCTTCTGGGTGCGGATCGATACTGCTGAGACCACGACGAGCATTCAGTACGACAAGCTGCAGGTACAGATTCGCAACTCAGCGAACTCTGTGCTGGCGACTCTAGCGACTTATTCGAATCTAAATGCGAACTCGACCTATGTGTTAAAGACGTTCGATGTCTCAGCCTATCGCGGACAGACGATTCGAATTTACTTCCTCGGTACGGAAGATAGTTCGTTACAAACGTCTTTTGTAATCGACGATACTGCGGTTAATACGCAGTAGCGTAATTTGCCACTCAAATAGACCAGCGGCGGGGCTCAGACCGGTCGCTGGTTCTATCGGCACAGCCACTGAGCCCCGTGACCGAATAAATATATTTTGATCTGAGGGTCCGGGTGCTATACTCTGTCGCCACTAAGTTGCTCGTATCCCGAGACGGGTTTTGCATCAACAAGTTATCCATACATTCAGGGAGGAATTTAGATGAGAAGATTTCTTGGCATTATGGCAATCGTCTGCCTGCTGTCGGCGATTTGCGTCATTGGTACAGTGTTCTCTCAGGGCCAGTCCCAGGAGTTGGCCGATTCTCCGAAAATCATTGCTCGTTCACGGAATAATCACGACGAGCAGCCGAACGTTCCGGCAAAAATTGCTGCTGCCAAACCCGGCTCGAACGGCATCACCTATCACGGCGGGCCGTTGATGGGCGTCTTGGGCGGCAGTCCGGTAACGGCTTATTACATTTGGTACGGAGACTGGACCGGCAATAGCGCTCTGACCATTCTTCCGGATCTGATGCAGAACATCGCGCCATCGGCCTACTACAACATCAACTCCACCTACTACGACGCCAGCGGTGCCCATGTAGTTAATTCGGTGACATATGGCGGCAGCACTACCGTGGGATATACGCACGGAACTACGCTCAGCGATTCAGGCGTCCAGGCTGTGGTCAGCGATGCGATCACCAGCGGCGCGCTACCGAAGAACACGAGCGGTGTTTACTTTGTTCTGACTTCGGCCGATGTAAACGAGTCGAGCGGCTTTTGTACTTCCTACTGCGGCTGGCATACCTACGGCACTATTGGCGGCAGCAATATCAAGTACTCGTTCATAGGCAATCCCGATCGTTGTCCTTCGGCTTGCGCCGCGCAGAGCGTCAGCCCGAATGGAAATGCAGGAGCTGATGGTATGGCTTCGATCATCGCTCATGAATTAGAGGAAGCAGTCACGGATCCGAACATCAACGCGTGGTATCAGGGTCGCTACCAGGAAAACGCCGACAAGTGCGCCTGGACCTTTGGCACCACCACCACGCTGCCCAGCGGCGCCAAGTACAACATGACCCTCGGCAGCCGCAATTACCTGATTCAACAAAACTGGGTCAATGCTTCTGGCGGTTATTGCGCCAAGAGTTACTAGGGCCCTTGTTTCCTAAGGAAAAAAACCGCCGGCGGGATGGACTTTGCCGGCGGTTTTTCTTGTCTCCGGCTCTAACGACCCGGAAAAATGCGAAATGCGGAGGTCATAATCTAATCCTCCAGGTCGTGCCGATAATGTTTATATCGCCCGGCCTGCTGCGGCCATCGTTCTGCCGCATGACATACGTGTCGAGGGTGAAATGTTTGTTGAAGGTGTGATTGACGCCGACGGCGAAACGATTGCGGACCCAATCATGCAAGCTCCAGTCATAAAAGAACTCGTCACTTACCACCCAGACAAATTTTGTCTTGCCAATCTTGAATGGATGTTCAATCTGTAACCGGTTGCGATAGCGCCACGCGTCAACTTGTGGCGCGCGCCAGCGGCGCTCAAACCAGTTACGGCTAGTGAACGTGTATTTGCCCAGCGGTACGCGCAGATTCGCTCCGATTGTTCCGCGCTCTTCTCTTTCATGCCTGCCGTTCGGCGGTTCAGCGTCGCGATGGAAATAGGAAGCTTGCAGCGTCACAGCCTTATTGAGCGAGTAGTTCACGCGGAAGCCCCACCGCTCGTCCACCGGCTTGGTTAAGTTGTCGCCGAGACGCAAGGTGCCAATCACTACGAACTCAGTTTTCTTATTGATCGGAACCGTGATCTGCACGTCATTCCAACTTTGATTGTCGCTTTTAGGGACGCGGGATTGGGGCTTAGCATTCGCCGCTAACAAGACGATAACGCTTGCCAGTAGTGTCCCGGTTGTTATTGATTTCATCTTTGCCTGGCCAGCGTGTAGTTCGGGAGCACGCTGAAAGAGGTGAGTCCGATGGCCACGCGGTCGCCGTGCTTATATCGCATCGCGTTTGCTTCAGGCTTAGGCCGTGTGACGATGATCGGAACTCCGGTCATTCGCTGAGGGGTGTTGATGGTGACTTCATAAAGCGCATCAGTGTCGCCTTTGCGATGAGTCAGGTCGAGACGAACCGTGAGTCTTTGATATGCGCCGACAAAACTCACTTCTTCGATCACGCCGTTGGTGAGACGGCGGCATCCTTCGGGAAGGTTTGCGTCCTGGCTGATGCAGACATCCTCCGGTCGAAAAACCAGCTTAACTGATTGACCGTCGCGAAATCGTTTCGTTTCTTTTTCGGCCGGGAGTCGAGCTGTGCCAATCTCAACAAAACCGTTCGTGGCGACGCCCAGCAGCAAATTGGCCGCTCCCAGGAAGGTCGCGACGTATTCAGTCGCCGGTTGATTGTAGACCTGATCAGGCGTACCGATTTGTTCGAGTTTGCCTTCATTGAGCACGGCGATGCGATCGCCGAGTTCCAGCGCTTCCTCCTGATCGTGAGTGATAAAGATCGAAGGAACCTTAACTTGCCGGAGCAGAGCGCGAATCTCGCGACGCAGGTGGACACGCGTCTGGGCATCGAGCGCGCCGAAAGGCTCGTCGAACAACAGCACCTGCGGCTTGTAGGCCAGCGTGCGGGCAATCGCCACGCGTTGCTGCTGGCCGCCGGAAAGCTGCCAGGGGTATTTCTTGCGATGTTGTTCGAGCTGCACCAGGTTGATAAGTCGATCGACTGTCTCGCGTCGCTCTCGGCGGGGTTGACGCCGAATCTTCAAGCCGTAGGCGATATTCTTCTCAACCGTCATGCGTGGAAACAGCGCGTACGATTGAAAGATAACGCCGACGCCGCGCTCGCGGGCTGGCAAATCAGTAACATCCTGGCCGTGCAGGATTACGTAGCCGCTGTCCGGCTGTTCGAGTCCCGCGATGATGCGTAAGATCGTGGTTTTTCCGCTGCCGGAGGCGCCGAGCAGGACGAGTGATTCGCCTTCACGCACGTCAAAACTGATGTCTTCAAGGACAGATGTTTTCTTGAAGCGCTTGCTGACGCTGCGCACACTGGCCGCGACGCCCGAAGACGTTTCCCGTTCGGGGACCCACGATACGTGCAGGTCACCTGAGTCTTTGGCCAATTTCATTTTCGCCATCATGCGTCCTGGGCCTCGAATTCCAGCCAGTCGCGCGCGAAGAACAACACGCTGAAAATCACAAACGACAATAAAGCCAGGACGATCGCGATCGCATTCGCTGCTTCGATCTGCCCTTCGTTGAATTTCGCAAAAATGTACAGCGGCGCTGTTTGGGTACGACCCGCAAGATTACCCGACACCAAAATCGTGGAACCAAATTCACCGACGGCGCGCGCGAACGTCAGCAGCGCACCGGAAACGATCGCGCCGCGCAAACTTGGCAGCGTCACATACCAGAAAGTCTGCCAGCGGGTCGCGCCGATCGTGGCCGAGGCTTCTTCCAGCGAACGGCTCATCGTATCGAACACCGGCTTAATCACGCCGAAGGCCAGCGGAAACGTGACGAAGATATTCGCGAGGATAATCGCGTAAGGCGTGAACATGATCTGCTGGTTCTCAGAAAAGAACCGGCCGATCATGCCGTACTTGCCCCACAACAACAGCAACGCAAAGCCGGCGACGGCGGTCGGAATTGCAGTAGGCAAAGAGATTGTCACGATCACCGCGTTGCGTCCCCAGAAGTCGTAGCGAGAAATAACGTAAGCGGCGAATAAACCGAAGACGACGTTGAAAACCGTCGCCCAGAAGCTGGTAACGATCGAGAGTTTCAGCGCAAACACCGCTTCGGGCGCCACCAGCGATGAGAAGAATGCCCCAGGCCCGTTTCGAAATCCGTAGACAAAAATAGAGAGGAGCGGCAATAGAACGAGGGGCAACATGATGCCCAGCATCATGCCGACGCTGACTGGCCGCGCCACATCAAAACCACGAACGTGTTTGATCGATCCGATCCTCATCCTGCGTTATTTTCGCTTCTGCACCTGATTGCGGAAGACGCCTTCAATGATTTCCGGATAGGCGCGGCCCCAACCGCCAATTAACGGATCGTTGACCGTAAACGGATACTTGATGGTTGCGAGTTCCTTGTTTTCCTGAGTCAGCGCTTCATTGGTGGTCGATCGGAAATGGAATTTCACGAAAGCGCGTTGGGCTTCTTCGCTCCAGAGATACTGCATAAAAGCGTCGATTACCGGCCGGTCAACCGGTGACACATTTCTATCGATAACCATCGCCGGGTGCTCGCTGAAGATTGTCGCTTCCGGAATGACGATTTCAGCGTCTGCCTTTGCGTTCCCCTGCTTCATCAGCAGGGCGTCCAGCTCATAGGTTATCAGCGCGTCGCCATTCCCCAATTCAAATGTCGTGCGGGCCTCGCGCGCGGAAGCCGGCGTTGAAATTACGTTGCGCCAAATCGCCTGCAGCATTTGCAGCGCCCGGGTCCGATCATCTGTGCCAGTCTGGTTCTTTGATTTGACGAGTTCAGATCCGTACATCGCCAGGATCGACCATTGCGCTCCGCCGGAACTAACTGGATCGGGATGAATCAGCCGGACACCAGGTTTCGCCAGATCGCTGAAGTCGTGAATGCTTTTGGGATTTCCCTTGCGCACCAGAATCACAAAAGGCGTTTTATTCACAATGCCCTGCTGTGGCAGCAAGTGCCAATCTGAGGTCACAAAGCCGTTCTGCTTCAAACGGTCCGCGTCACGCTCGATCGACAGAATGGCGACCTGCGCTTTTACACCTTGCAGGATCTGGTTGGTCACTGTCTCTGAGCCGGCAAACGACGAAGTGAAATGGATGTCGATGTTATGTTCGCGCTTGGCTTTGGCGGCGAACGCCGGATAAACCGCCTTCTCGAGCGGCTCTTTCATAATCGAAAAGCCGTAAAGCGTGATGTTCACGCCGCCACCGCCGCCCTCGGAAAGCGGTTTTGGCAGACAGCCGCTAATTGTGGCCAGCGAAAGCGCCAGCGCCGCGAAGATCGCAAGTCGAACTCGGCTGAATAGGCGATGAGTCATCACCGCAAAGAGACCTCCGCTAAGAACTGACGACAGCTCGGGGAAACGGTTTACGTTAGGGGTTGATTAAGCTGATCGTTAATAACATATTTCGCGAATTAGCGGAATGGTAACCGCCGCCCGGCAGTGATAATAGTGTCGCCTTGATTATGGGCTGGCTGCCCCTTACGATGACCTTCGTTGTTTTTGCGGAGGAATTGAGTTTTGTTCGGAAAATGGATGCGCGCGCGGGAAATTGCGCACACAAAAAAGGATGATAATCGAATCGTAAGGCCGTTTGCGTGGGGCCTGGAATTCATCAGTGACCACGTTAACGGCGATGATCCGCGCCTCATGCTTCGCGAACACGCGCGCCGAGCAATGGCTGATAGCGGCTCCTTTTATGCGCTTCCGCCCATCGTCGATTATGAACTCGCCGGAGATCAGTTAACGTGGACCAGCGCCATCCACACGCCGTCGGCTGACAACAACCTCGTGCGGGCGCGCTTATTCACGCCGCGAAAGGAACGAAAGAACAAACCGCGCGCGGCTGTCGTCGTCCTGCCGCAGTGGAATGCGCAACCCGATAGTCACGTTGAAGCGTGTCGCATCTTCAACGGCCTGGGGATGGCGGCGTTGCGTCTGACGCTTCCATATCACCAGGAAAGACGGCCTCCCGAAATCGAACGCGCCGAGTATCTGGTAAGTTCGAATATTGGCCGGACGATTCAGTCCATGCGCCAGGCCGTGCTCGACACGCGCGCGGCGGTCCGCTGGCTGAAACAACAAGGGTACGAGCGAATCGGAATGCTCGGGACCAGCATCGGCTCATGCACGGCGTTCCTCGCTTTCGCCCATGACGAAGACATCAATGTCGGCATTTTCAATCACGTGTCGGGTTACTTTGCGGACGTGGTTTGGGAGGGAATCTCGACACAACACGTGCGGCAGGGAATTGAAACACATCTGACCCTGGAAGAGTTGCGCGAGTTTTGGAATCCGATCAGTCCGGTGCCCTTCATCCCGCGTCTTTTGCAAATGCCGCGGCGGCCGATGCGTTTCATCGCCGCGCGATACGATCTAACGTTCCCGGTCGATCTGTCGAAGCGCGTAATTGGCGAAATAAAGTCAAAGGGGATCGACCTCGACGTGGTGTGGCTGCCCTGCGGCCATTACACGACCGCGGAAATGCCCTGGAAAGCGATAGACGCCTGGAAGATCGCGACTTTCATGCGGAAACATCTCTAGGCGGGTGGTTGATGACGCGCTCCAGCGGCGTACGCCCAAACTTGTCGAAGGCCAGAACCCGGTGTTGACGCTTGCGCGGGCGAGATTTACGCGGTGTCTGGATTTCGGCGGCTGCAATCGGTTCCGATGATTCAATCGGTCGCGCTTCGTTTACCGCGAGGTCTATCACACTCTTCGTATCTGCCGCCGGCACGGAGTTCAGGTTAAGCAAAGTGAGCTTCGGTTCTTGAAGCAAAAGCGGCGCGATGATGTACCACTGCAGGCATCCGCCGCACGCCATGATTAACCATGCCGTGAAGTGACCCGAGGGATATTCGCCGCCCATGAGACCGCAGACGATTACGGAGATGATGAGACAGACCAGGCCGCCGGGAAACGACAGGATTCCATGAAGAACAACATTGTATCGCCCGTCGTGCGGCACGCTTGCTCATTAGATCCACAAACGGCAGTGCTCATTAACAAGATGATTAGCGCTGCGACTGTCCACCCTGCTCTGAGGCACAATATGATTCGACTTCTCATTGCTGACTCTTGCCTGAGATACAACCTTTAGACCATTTGCAACTTGATTTGTTCCGGCGATTCCCGTGCGCGAAACTGAACAACTACTAGAGAAACTCGAAGCTGCGAAGCGCGATTTCGAATTGCCACAGGCGAAGATAATCGCGACGCTATCACGCTTAGAGAAAACCAGGGTCGATAACGCGGACGATCTCATCAATCTGCACGAGACCCTCCTGTTCATGCGCGCGTACCCGCGGGGGCCGCGACTTCTGAAACAAGTTGAGAAGCTCCTGAAAAGGACGGGCGATCTCGTCTCGAGGCTGCTCGAAGCGGAAGCCGATACTTCGGCTATTGACGATCCCGAAGTTTCCGGCATCGCGGGCGGTTCGGTGACGAGCAACTTCAGTTACGCAATTGTTCGCTGGCTGGTGGCCAAGTATCCGGCGCAACTCTCAATCGATTGGGATTGGTTTGAGGAAGAAGATCGATTTGGAGCAATTGTCCAACGGTTCCTGCCGTTGCTGCGAGACGACGCGATGGTTGAGGCGCATGTGCCGTTTCGGGAATGGCTGCACGCCGGCAAGGGTCGTGAGCGCGAAGTCACCTGGCTGATTCGCAGGTTTGAATCGCTGCCGGTGTCGGAGAGAGAGAAAGCGAGCCTCTACGACAGCCTCAAACTTCATATCACCTGGCGGTACGGCTCGCGTTCGTCGCGGACGAATTTGCGGCTCGTATCAAGCAAGCCGTTCTTTCACAATTCACCACTGATTGCGCGACGCGACGTTTCATTGACCCAGGAGCTTTCATCATCGCCGATTCCGGTTCAGACGCTGTCACGCGTGCAAGGTGAGAAGATTCTCGACATCGCGCGTGAGACTTCTGCCGTTCGATATCGCGAATTGCATGGCTTCACTTATGGTGACCCGCGCCGGGTAATTAAGGCCGACTTCGGACGCGGAACCGTCGTTTATGTGACGGGAGTACCACCGGAGAATAGGTTGCCGCTGCGCGCCTATCACGCGGCGATGATGTTCAAGAACGGCGTGCCGGTTGGCTACTTCGAGGGATTGTCGATCTGCGAGCGGATGGAAAGTGGCTTCAATCTCTACTACACGTTTCGTGATGGCGAGACGGCCTGGCTCTATGCGCGCATCCTGCATTTGATGCGGCAGTTACTGGGCGTGACAGTCTTCTCAATCGATCCCTATCAGATTGGGCATGAAAATGAAGAAGGAATTGAATCGGGGGCGTTTTGGTTTTATCGCAAGCTCGGTTTTCGTCCCGTCAAACCTGACCTGTTGCGATTGACGGAGCGCGAAGAGACCAGGGTGGCCAATCACCGTGGGTATCGAACATCGGCCGGCACGTTGAGAAAGCTTGCGGCCGGGCACATGTTATTTGAATTATCACCGTCGAAATCAGCGGGGACCTGGGACAACTTTGAGGTGCGCAATATTGGCCTCGCCGTGCAAAGACAAATGGCGGCGCGTTACGACGGGAAGTCAGACGCAATTCGGCGGGAGTCAATCCGCAAAGTGTCCCAAGCGCTGCGAATAGATAGCCGCACCTGGAACCCGGTGAAACTTGAGGCGCTCGAAAACTTATCGCTGATTCTGGCGTTGGAACCGACTTTGGGTCAGTGGAGTTCTGAGCAAAAGAAGTTGGCGGCGCGTATTATTCGCGCCAAGTCGGGTCGCGATGAATCGGTCTTTCTAAAGCTAATACAAAAACACGCCGCAGTGCGCGACGTGCTGGTAAGACTTGGTTCTCGACGCTAAATGTTTATATCGGCGCGACGTCGAGTGAGCGATTGAACGGGCGATACAGCTCGTTGTAATGACGAATTGAAACTTCGAGCGCGTCCGGTATTTGTTCGATGTCCGAGGGATTTATCACCAAATTTACGTTCTGCAGAAACGCCGCATGCAAGTCCATCGTGCGGACGCCCGAAGTCACATAAACCACGAAGAGTCGGCGGCGCTCCGAAGGCCGCAACAGCCGCACTTCACGAGTAACAAAAGCCACACCCTGCTCAACCGGATCGAAATTCGCGTCGAGCACAATCACATCCATCCGTTCCTCACGCATCCGTCCTAAAGCTTCGGCCATGTTCGAAGCGATATAAACGTCGTATTCATTGCTGGCGAGGGACTCGGCGATGGTTTCGCGATAGGCGGGGCTGGCGCAAACGAGTGCCTTGCGACGATCCCATTTTGGACGTTTGCCGGTTGGGGCGTCCGGCCGCGGTGATTGCCCCATGGCGGCTGCGAGCAGCTTCGCGATTTCGCTCAGGCCGGCCGCAGGTTCTTCTACGGAGACTGCAGTCTCGCCATCGCGCGGGATGAATCGAGGCGCTGCGGTCGGCGTGGCGAAGCGAGCTGAAGATTCTGAGGTGGCGTCAACCGAAACTTCGGCAGAAGCGATCGGAGACTCGGCCGAACTTGTCGGGTCATGGCTCACACTGGTCTGACACTTCGGGCAACGAACTGAGAAGGGGCGCGACGGAGCCTTCGACTCATCGAGCTGCAAACGGGCACTGCACTGTGGACAAACAAGAACCATATTCTTGGCTATTCAGTCAGGGTGAAACCAGCCGGAAGCTGCGACGATTGATTCGCAACAATGGTCGAAGCCTGGGCGCGGATATAATCTTCACCCGAGGTCAGACCCTTTAGTTCGAGGAGCAGATTATTCTGATTGGTCGCAAACGCGAGTCCATCCTCAACCGTGATGGCGCTTTTTTCGATGAAGTCCTTGATGACGGTATCGAAGTCCTGCATGCCGTCGAGTTTGCCGTCACGCATTGCGTCGAGCAGAGACTTGCCTTCGGCTTCACCATTCTCAATATATTCGCGAGTACGTGGAGTCGATTGCAAAATCTCAACCGCAGCGACACGGCCGCGCATGTCGGCTCGCGGAATCAACCTTTGCGAAATGATGTAACGAAATGTTTGCGCGAGCCGCGTGCGAATTACCGGCTCTTCATTTTTAGGATAAAGACCGATGATGCGATCGACCGTCTTTGAAGCGTCGATCGTGTGAAGTGTCGAAAGCACCAGGTGGCCCGTTTCGGCAGCCTCGAGTGCGATTTCGGTCGTCTCAAAGTCGCGCATCTCACCGATAAGAATGACTTTCGGCGCCTGGCGTAACGCTGCGCGCAAGGCGGACGGAAAATCTTTTGTGTCGTGCCCGACTTCGCGCTGATTGATCGTAGAGTTTTTGTGAGTATGCAAGTACTCGATCGGATCCTCGATTGCCACCACGTGGTAGTGCTTCGTCTCGTTGATGATGTCGATAATGGCCGCCAGCGTTGAGCTTTTGCCTGAGCCGGTGGGACCGGTAATCAACACCAGACCATTCCGCAGTTCGGCAATCTCGGAAAGTTGCCGCGGCAGATGCAATGAAGCGAGCGTTGGGATATCGGTGGGAATCACGCGCATCACGATTGAATAAACCCCGCGCTGCTGAAAGATGTTGCAGCGGAATCTCGCGCGCGATGGCAGAGAATAACTGAGGTCGGCGGTTCCGGTCTTAACCAACTTGTCAGCTGCCTCAGGATTCTCCTGGAGCAGCGTCATGGCGATTATTTCGGTTTGATACGGCGTCAGTTTTTGCAGGCCTAAAGGCTGGACCGGCGTAAGCTTGCCGTTGATTTCGACCTGCGGGAGCTGGCCGACAGAAAAATTCAGGTCGCTGATCTTGTCAGAGACCAGCAGCATGCGTTCGATGATGGGCGGCAGATCAAAAAAGCTCATGTGGTCGGAGGGACGAGGGACAGTGTCGAGAAGTCGCCGGACAGCGAACCGGCCTCAGAACCCATTCTGACCGATTGGCGAGGCAAAACGCAAGAAAAAAATGTTTAGCGAGGTTGGCCGGCGGCTTCGAGGAAGAGTTCACGAAGGTTCCGCGCAATGTTGTTTGGTGTCTTGAGGATTTCCGAGATGATGGCGACTGAGTCCGCGCCGGCCGCCAAAACCTCGTGTAAATTTGATTTTTTGATCCCTCCAATGGCGACCAGTGGGAGGGTTTTGGCGATCGACTTAGCTTTGTTAAGAGCGCTTAGCCCGGCGACCGGATCCGGATTTTGCTTGCTTGGGGTATCAAAGACAGGGCCAAAGGCGACGTAGTCGATCGGCAAATCCAACGCGGCCTTGACCTGCTCGAGGTTGTGAGTTGAGTAGCCGATCATCGCTTCGTTGCCGAGCAATTTACGTGCGGCAGTAACGGGCATGTCCTGTTGCCCCAGGTGGACGCCATCGGCGCCAATTGCAAGTGCAATGTCGACGCGATCATTGATCAGCAAAATTACACCGGCACTGCGGGCGATGCGCAGGGCAGTTAAGGTATCGTCGAAAAATGCGCGGCCGGAATCGTATTTTTCGCGTAACTGAATGAGAGTCGCGCCACCAGCTATCAACCTTTCCGTTTGTTCGGCGTGGGTCAGCGAAGAGATGATTCTGTCGGTGATTGGATATACACTCGGAAGTTGGGGCTTCATCGCTGTTATGATTGATCACGTTACGGGACATCCTCAAGACGAAAAGAAGCGAGACGAAGAGACGCCTGCGCGCGGTGTGAATGAGAGTGAGAATGATCCGCCCGGCTCGTACTATTACGACGACTCAAGCAATTATGAAATTTATAGCGACGATGATTCAGAAGTAGATGATTCTCAAGTGAGCGATTGATCCGCGGGTTGAGGAATATGCTGAAGCTGGCGCAACGCTTCGTAGAGCGCGATCGAAACTGAATTCGCCAGGTTCAAGCTGCGCACGTTTGGATTGAACATCGGAATCGTCAGGCATCGCTCCCAATTCTCCTTGAGGAGAACTTCGGGTAACCCGCGAGTCTCCGGACCAAACACCAGACAATCATCCCGACGAAAAGCAAATTGCCAGATCGACTGTTCACCTTTGGTTGAGAAATAGAGTAACCGTGCGGTTGGCTGCGCTGCTTGTAATTGAAGCAAATCGCGGTGGCGAGTGATAGCGACTTCATTCCAGTAATCGAGCCCGGCTCGACGCACCGCGCGATCATCCATCCGAAAACCAGTGACGCCAATAATGTGAAGTGGCGTATTCGTCGCGGCGCAGAGTCGTGCGATATTCCCCGTATTTTGCGGGATCTCGGGCTCAACCAAAGCAACGCGTAACATTATTAAGAGAATACAAACGAGCGAAGATACAGCGCAGTGTGCGAAGAACGGTTGGGCAAAATAATAGGAACGGCGGGATGTAAGCTTTCGCCGTTCCTTTCAAAGGGCCGTTAAGGCCTCACTTGATGTGCGCCACTTGAACGTGGTCGTTGTTTCCTGCTTGAACGAGCTATCTCTTCTTAGCGGCCTTCTTGCCGCCCTTTTTGGCAGCGCCTTTTTTAGCGGCCTTCTTCTTAGTTGCCATATTGTAGTTCTCCTTCTTAGTTTCAGGTTAATGACCACAAGATACGGTATGTCGATGTGTCTTGTGGTCTAGAGAGAACGGCGCACAACATCTTGCTATATAAACCTTAATTAGATCGTTGTCAACAATTTATTACAGCGACGGGAATTTTTTCTGAGCACGATGGCGGTGAAGATGATCGTTATGTGCACGTGTGCACGTGCGATTCACAGTCGACCAGGGCGATAAACAATGAGGTAGATTCGAAGTAGATCTATCTGAACAAGGGCGTGAAGATCCATCCGTCGTGATGATCAATTCCATAGTACGTCATCACCGAGTTGCGTTGACTGCGACTGGCTACACCGAGAAACGGACCGGACGAATCTGCGGAATCATCTTCACCACCGCGTCCCGTACTTGTCGATCCGGTGTCGAGGACGTTCGTCATCTGGGGAATGACGGACGCGAGGTTCGCCATGCGGCCGCGGGGCGTGGGCGGAGTACCGCCTCCATAGACCGTGAGGTCCTTTACGAAGCTGGCGACGCTCTCAGACGTAGGGCCAACCAACTTCCAGTCGCCGGACTTGGACAACGGATCGTGCGCAGCTTCGGCACGCAGAATCTGAAGTTTTTTGGTTCCCCTGGGAATTCCCTGAAGCAGATCGTCCATGGAGTTCGGCAGCGCGCTGACCCCGTTGGCGCCACGGTACAGGTAATAAAGCCTAATGGCGTCTGCGACCTGTTCCCCCCGAAAAATGGCCTCTTTTTCGCGTTCCCGCTGGCCCTGATTGCGCAGGTTTTCGGCTGCGCCGAGCGCAAAAAGGGCGATCAGCGACATCACTAAGATCAAAGAGACAAGTGCGTATCCGCCCTCTGTTGAGTTTGGTGGTGGAACAGTTCTTAACATCAATTACGGCTCGTCATCAACGGTTCGAGCGGGTGGTTTATGGCCACCCCCCGAACCCTGCTCCATTGAAAATGGAATAGTGTGGGTAATCTTCAGAGCTGTATCGATGAGCTTCACTTCGCGATCAGAAATACTCACGACTTTGAAGCGCGAGCCCACCGCATCGCCTCGTTGTACGTTCAATAGATCCTTGTTGCTTTTATCCTGCAGCACGGCCGTATCATTTGCTCTTGGCTTACCGATTAGTCCGACGTAGGTGTAATTCGGCACCGGCGGCTGCGTCACGTTCAGAATGATCGGGTTCGAGTAAAGTTGGCCATCCGGAGTTTGCACCTTGATCGTGCGCACGCCTGGATTCGTAATGAGGCTCGCCGGCACAGTTGCGAATAATTGTTGCGCGTTGATGAAGCGAGTAGGCACGTCGCGTCCATCGATAAAAATGTGAACCGCGGGTGTGAACTTATCGCCGCTCACCTGCAACGCGAAGTCAGTCGGAGTGCGAGCGTAAACGTTCGATGGCGAAAGTGAATTCGCTGTTAATGGTGGAGTCGGAGTCGGCGTCGGAGTCGGCACCCGCGGCAGTGGTGTCGGAGTCGGCGGCGGCGGAATGTAGAAAGAGAAGATGTTTCGATTCGCCTCCGACATGGGCGGCACCGGGTTGTTGAAAACTACAGGTTGACAATAGCTGCAAGTGTCATCTGGCGGCTCAACACTACTTGTAGTCACGGTCGACGTTCGCGGCGTCGGCGAAGGTCGATTGTTCGCCTGGGTGTTGGTGGCGGGCTTTGACGATCCTCCGCCGAAAAGGACATAGCCCAAAACGAGGATCGCCCCAAAACCCAGCGCCCCCGCCGCGATCATCTTCTTCTTTTCGTTCGGATTGTTTGGATCAAAAAACTTCATTCTTAGTTCGTTGGCAGCTGTTTTGCTTCCGGCCGTTGAAAGTAGCTGGCGATTTCCAATCGCAAGCTCACCAGGCCACCCCGTCCACCGGCGATTTCGGGGTCGGTTGGTTTAGTCGCAGGACTCCCGGCTTTCTGATTTCGCGTGTTTCGGAGTTGCACCGGCTGGGTAACCGCCAGCGATTGATCCGGTGTGGACCCGGAATTCTTAACGCTTTCAATTTCGACGGCATTGATAATCAAAAACTGGCGGCTGGTTTCAATGTCACGCACAAAATGGCGGAGGTTGGGATACGCACCCTCCACCGTGACCGACACTGCAATGCCCGGATAGATACTCTGCCATTTGGCGGTACTCTGTTTTTCTGCCGTGATACCTGGCTGCACCTGGGTCTTGGTGCCGACGATGTCGAGCGTTGAGTAACTTGGTCCGGCGGTGTTGCGCAGGGCGTTGGCCTTGATGAGATTGTTCAAGACGGTGTACAGCGTCAGCCGGCCCGAGCTTTGCACCGGCAGCCAATTAGTCTCGAAATCTTCGAGGCTGGCATCGATCTTCGCGATGTTGTGACTGATGTTCGTATCGTCAAGAGATTTTTCCCGCGCGGCTTGCACCTGTCCCTGCAGACGCGCGCGTTCAAGGCCGATATTTGTGAGCCGCGATTGTGCCGGTAGATAAAAGTAGAGATAGGCGAAAACAACCAGCACGGCCAGCAGTCCAGCCCCTAACAATCCAATCAATTCCGGCAAGCCGATGACGTTGATGACCGGACTGCGTGTGATTTGCGCGAACGGGATCGTCACCTGCCGTCGCGGAGCCGCTTGATCGCCAGGCAAAGGATGTTCTTGACTCATTGAGTCTTGCCTCCTTCACCGGCCGTATCGACGGGACGTCTGGGCGCAGCCCGATCGATCGCATAGGCGCGCGGCATATAATGAACGTTCAATTCGTATTCAGAACCGGTCTCGCCTTTGCCGCGTTGCGGGTTCTGTGCCGTGAGTTCGGCGTGAAAGACCCCTTCGGATTCCATATCTTCGATCATCCGGGTAACGTCGGAAGGCGCTTTGCTCGCGACCACCAGGGCGAGGTCCGCCACAGGACGATCGCCTTCCATCCCGACTCCCTTGACGACGATCCGGGTAACCCTGATTTCTCCCGGCAGCGAGGCCTCCAGGTCTGCGAGCAACTGGCTCCATGAAAATCGCTTGCGATCGACCAGTCCGTGGGCGTACTTCAATTGGCGCTTCTGCTCAGGAGTGAGCGCGATTTCGACGGCCTTTGCCTGCTTGCTGATGTTATCGAGTTGATTGCGCAATTCGGCGACATCACGCTGGGTGGAGGTTATTTTCGCATTGGTGCGAAAGGTCGATTGGGCAATAAAGACCAAAGCCACGATTGAGAAAATCGCGACCAGTCCGGTTACCGTCCACGGCAAAAAGCGGTTACGAAAAGGATTGCTGGCGAGGTTGAGTCTCGTGCTCATTAGTTCTACGACCTGACGAAAGAATACACGTGGTTTCAGAACCGGCGCAAACAGCTTTCCACTGTAGCTCCAGAGGCTTACACGTTAAGAGATGAGCAAGGTTGCGGAAAGAGTTGGACGGATTATGCGCTGGCCGTCATTTCCAGCCGATCGAGCTTTAAATAAAGACCACGCCGGGTCAGGCCGAGTTCGCGCGCGGCCCGCGAAATATTCCCACTATGCTTGCGCAAAGCGGCCGCAATCATGCGCCGCTCGACTTCGGCCAGTGCTTCGGCCAGCGTCACGCTCTGGAGCGCAACAGTTGTGGTCGCGCCGGTGCCGGCGATCGGCGGAAAGGGTGCCGTGGGAGAACTGATCCGTCGCAGTTCCGGCGAGAGCTGGTCGGGAGTGATCAGCACACCATCCTCCGCACGGGCAACCAACCGTTGTACTTCATTGCAGAGTTGTCTCACGTTTCCGGGCCAATCGGCGACCGTCAACAAATCAATTGCCGGCGCGGCGATTTGAATGTCCTTGCGCCCAAACTTTGCCGAATAATGGTTCACGTAATAATTGACGATAGTAGAAATCTCCGATCGTCGTTCCCGCAATGGAGGAACGCGCAGACGGATGACGTTCAGACGGTAATACAAGTCTTCGCGGAAGCGTCCCTGTGCCACCATTTCCTCGAGGTCGGTATTGGTGGCAGCAATGATGCGGACGTCAACTTTTGACGGACGCTGTTCGCCTAACGGCTGAATCTCGCCTTCCTGCAGGAAGCGCAAAAGTTTCGGCTGCACGTCGATCGGCAAATCGCCGATTTCATCCAGAAACAGAGTGCCGCCCGCAGCCGCGCGGATCACGCCGTCCGAGTCTTTGACCGCGCCGGTGAAAGCGCCGCGCCGATAACCAAACAGGTAACCTTCCGAAAGCTCTTTCGGCACCGCCGTGCAGTTGAAGGGAACGAAAACCTTTTCGCGTCGCGACGACAGCGCGTGGATGGCGCGGGCCACCAGTTCTTTGCCGGTTCCGGATTCGCCGGTGACCAGGACGGTGACGTTTGAAGAGCGAATCTTGTGCACTTCTTCGACCAGGCGAGTCATCGCCGGGCTTGAGTGAATAAACCCCGGCATCAGATTCGCGCTGGTGAGATCCGATCCTTCCGTTTCGGTCTGGGTGCTCCGGTTTCGTTCTCTCAACGAGCAAAGATCCAAACCTAACTCTGCGACGCGCAACAACGGATCCAGCGAGAGCCCGGCGCCGAGCTGCGCTGCCTGCGGTGGCGAGATCAGCAAGGTGGCCCCCGGCGCATTCGTAGGTTTCAAGGCAATCGCCGCGGCGGCCGCCTTCTCGGCAAGCGATTTCAATTCAGTTTCAGTCTTAACGGTCGCGAGCGCGTCACCGAGCTGGGAAATCCTTGCTTCGCTGAAACCATGATTCACGACCACGCGCTGTTTTGAAGTCGCCGTATCGGCTTCAAAAATGATGATGCCGTCACATCTGGCCTCCTGCCGAATCACGGCCGCGAGTTCGTGAAGCAACAATTCGCGAGACGCCACGGCTTCCGCCAGCCGTAGCGTCAGCAGCTGGGCAATTGTTTCGCTGTGACGGGACTGTCCGGCCTTTGATTGATCGAGGGCGGATGCTGCTGCTTCGGCCCTGACCAAATCCAGACGGGCGCCAAGCTCGCTGAAGAATCTGATTGCCTGCTCGAACTGTTCCGGCGCATCTTCTGGTTGTGATACCGCATAAGCCTGGCCGAGATCATAATGTGCGCGGGCGCTGCGATAGGGGTCGCCGAGGAGATTGAAGATTGAAACACTGCGGCCGAAATGTTGCGCAGCTAGAGCTGCTTGAGACTCCTGCATTTCAACCAGGCCATGCAATCGTTGGCTCTCACCGGCGAGCAGTAGATCAGTTTCAGAATCAGTAATCAATTCATCCAGCTTGAGCAACGCCTCTTTAACCTCATCAACACGTCCAGCATGGAGAGACGCCTCGCCGAGCAATAAACGTGACTCACAAATTGCCTGCCGATCGCCGATGAGCTCTGCGAGGGTGAGCGCGCTTTTCGCTTGTGTCAGCGCAGATTCGATTTGCTTCATCGCGAGGCAACAGCGACCCAGCGTGCGGTGCGTTTGGCAGCGATACCAGTTGTGCCCCATTTCAGTGGCGAGCGCGACCGCGCGTTCAAGCAAATTCTTCGCTTCGTCCAGTTCGCCCCGCAACATCAACAACTCGCCGAGCGAATCCAGGATCATCGGCTGTTCCGGCCCATCGACATCCTGCGCAATTGAGAGCGCTTTCTCGAGAGCCGCCTGGGCGCGATCCCATTGACCGATGAGCACCAAATTGATCGCGAGGTTGTTATAGGCTTCGGCGGCGCTGGCCTTGTGATCGGTGCGCTCGTAGTAGGCGATCGCCGTTTCGAGATAGCGAATGCCGTCTTGCGGCCGCTTCAGGAAATAGCAGGCGCCGGCCATATTGGAATAGGTGCGACCCAGCAAATAGGTCGCGGGTCGATCGCCGACCAGTTGTATTGTCTGATTGAAATTCTGAAGCGCCGCTTCGTGTTTCCCTTCCTGGATATCAGCGATCGCCAATCCAAAGTAAGTCTCCGCCAGCCCGCGCCAGTCACCGGTTTGCCGATAACACTCAAGCGCGTTCTGCGAGTAGCCGCGCGCAATTGGAAACTCCGTCAGGGTACGGTAGACGCGCGCCAACGCTCCAAATGCAGCGCCAGTGGTGGCGCCGTGTTCCGGCAAATCGCGCAGGGTGGCTTTCAAAACTGAAATTGCCTTTGGACAATCGCGATTGTAGTTATAGGCGAGCGCAATCTGGATCCGCACCCGTGCACTTAGGTCGAGGTCCAGCCTGGCGCGCATCTCGGGGTCTTCATACATCGAGAGCGCATCGAGCGATTCGCGAAACTGGCCTTGCATCTCGAGGGCAACGGACAACGTCAAACGCGCTTCGGCCAGAAGCGCATGGTGTCCACGCGCCGCCGAAAGGATCGCGTTGAGACGGTTACGTGCCTCGCTGCTCAATCCTTGATCTATCAAGTTACGAACGGTAGTGAGTTCTCCCGCGAGCGATTCGGGCGTGGCTCTCCCCGTCGTCGAGTTCAGGCGCGCGCGCGCGTCTTTCAAATCGACAACTGCAGAAGTCGAATCGTCGTGGTCTTTACTCAAAGCGGGCCTTGTCCCTACCGAGGCTAAGTCGGGTGCACACCTTTACCGATACCGGAAGTATTCAGTAAACGCCCAATGAAGTGCGCATTTCACGTCATAAGACTGCGGGTCAGTCAAACGTGAACGAAATTACCAGCAGAACGATCGGCACAATAACACAGTCACTCGTTTTCCGTCACTGTTTAGTTTCATTAATATCTAAGCCGCACAGCAACAATCACAGCGGCAGGTCAGGCGGAATAAGTTGAAGAAGAGTTGATTTCGATGCCGCTCTATTCTTGACACCCCCCAGAAGCGTCCCTATCATGCTTGTTTCCGCGTTGGTCGGAATTGTTGTCTGATGTATGTTCGAGTCTCTTTCCGACAAGCTCAAGCGGACGCTGAAGAACCTGCGTGGCGAAGGCGTCCTGACCAGGGAACACGTCGACGCGGCGCTGCGCGAGATTCGCCTGGCGCTGCTCGAAGCCGACGTTAATTACAAAGTCGCGAAAGACTTTATTGCCTCGGTTAAGGAAAAAGCCGAAGGACAACAAGTCTGGCTGGAACTGAAGCCATCCGAACAAGTCGTCAAGATCGTTTTTGATGAGTTGGTCGAATTGCTCGGCGGCACATCGTCGCGACTTGTTTTTACCAAGACGGCTCCGAACGTGGTGATGATTGTCGGGCTGCAGGGCTCAGGCAAGACGACTTCGACGGGAAAGATTGCGCGCTGGCTGGCGCAGAATCAACAGCGAAAGCCGCTGCTGCTTTCGACTGACGTTTACCGGCCGGCGGCGCGCGAACAATTGAAGGTCATCGCGAAAGCGACTGGCCAATCGATCTTTGAAAAGCCTGAAACGAACGATCCGCTAGAGCTGACGCGCGGAGCTTTGCAGCATGCGCGCGATACGGGTTACGACACGCTTTTGATCGATACCGCCGGCCGGCTTCACATTGACGACGAGTTGATGGAAGAGTTGGTGAAAATCAAAGGCGAAACGCATCCGGTCGAAATTCTTTTCGTCGCGGATGCGATGACCGGACAGGACGCGGTGCGATCGGCTGAAGAGTTTCATCGACGCGTCGGGATTACCGGCGTGGTGCTGACCAAGATGGACGGCGATGCGCGTGGCGGCGCGGCGCTTTCGATTAAGCAGGTCATCGGTCAGCCGGTGAAGTTCGTCGGCGTTGGCGAGAAATACGACGCGCTGGAGCCTTTCTATCCCGATCGCGTGGCGCAGCGCATTCTTGGCATGGGAGACGTCCTCTCCCTGATCGAGCAGGTCCAGGACAAGATCGATCAATCAGATGCTGAGGCTCAACTGGAGAAACTGCAAAAGAACCAGTTCAGTCTCGACGACTATCGTTCGCAACTCAGGCAGGTAAAGAAACTCGGTTCTTTCTCAAAGATTTTGAAGCTGCTGCCGGACCAACTGCTGGGCGGCGTCGGCATGCCGGATCTGACGGACGAACAGTCAGAAATGATGGAGAAAGAACTGAAGCGCACCGAAGCGATCATCGATTCGATGACTCGTGAAGAGCGTCTGAATCACATCATCCTGAATGCGAACCGGCGTCGCAGAATCGCGCGTGGTTCAGGCACGACCGTGCAGCAGGTCAACGCGCTGATCAAGCAGTACACTGAAATGCGCCGTATGATGCAGGGAATGTTCAGCGGCGGCGGGCTGCGCGGAAAAATGATGCGGCGCATGATGGGCGCCTCTGGAATGGACGGCGGCGGCGATCCGATGATGGCCGGCATGCCGGCGCTGCCGGGACCATCGCGTCGAAAGAAGAAAAAGAAGAAGAAACGGCGGTGATAAGTGATAGGTGATGGAAAGAGAACCAGCCATCACCCATCACTTATCACCTATCACTGGAGGTTAACTTGTTAGCAATCAGATTAATGCGGACCGGCGCGAAGAAACGCCCCAGCTATCGCATCGTAGTAAAAGAGAAGCAATCGAAACGCGATGGCGCGTATCTCGAGAATCTGGGGACGTACAATCCGACACGCGAGCCGGCGGAAATCAATTTGAAGGCCGATCGCGTGCAGTATTGGATTGGCAAAGGCGCCCAGCCGACGGACACCGTTCGCCGCCTGATCAAACAGGCAGCGAAGAATCAAGCTGCGGAATCAGAAACCGTCGCTGCATAGAAACGCTGTTCGTTTAGACGCTGCAGATGTGCGGCGCGCGGCGGAGCAGTCGCCGTCTAAGCAGGACGTGAGAATTGAGTGATGCGCGAAACGATTGAAATGGTAGTCAAAGCGCTCGTCGATGATGCCGACGCCGTCGAGGTTCGCGAGGTTGAGCGCGAGGGAGCTACTCGCCTCGAAATCCGAGTGGCCCAACCCGACATGGGCAAGGTGATCGGAAAGCAGGGACGCACCGTGCGCGCTCTACGTTCGCTGGTCTACGCCGCCGGCTTGAAGCAACATCGCCGCTTCGTGCTGGACGTGGTTGAGTAGCGCAAGTTGATAACTTGCGATGAGCGACCCGGAAGACCTAATCACCGTTGCGCGTATCGTTAAGGTTCGAGGAATACGCGGTGAGGTCGTTGCCGATCTCCTGACCGATTTCCCGAATCGCTTTGAGGGTTTGGCGACGCTGATCGCAATCGCGCCGGATGGCTCTCATCGATCTTTGCAAATTGAAGAACAATGGATTCACGGCAATCGGCTGGTGTTGAAGTTTGCTGGTTTCGACCGCATCGAAGAGGCCAAAGAATTGGTCGGGACTGAACTGGCAATTCCGGCGGCAGAACGTATCGCACTGCCGCAGGACAGCTTCTATGAATGGGAGCTGATCGGTTGTGAGGTCGAGACGATCAGCGGAATTGCCGTCGGCCAGGTCAAACAGATCATGCGAACCGGTGGAGTCGAATTGCTGTCGGTCGTGGACGCTGATGGCCGCGATCGGTTGGTGCCGATGGCCAGTGACATCGTGGTGGCGATCGATAAGGAGCAGAAGTTGATTCGCATCGATCCGCCGGAAGGGTTGTTGGAATTGTGATGCAGATCGATATCATCACAATTTTCCCGGATTACTTTCGCGACGCGTTTGATTACGGAATCATTCGCCGCGCCCGAGCGGCGGCGTTAGTTGAAATAAAGGCTCACGACTTACGCTCGTGGACCTCGGACAAGCATCATGTGGTTGATGACCGTCCATTTGGCGGTGGCGACGGCATGGTGCTGAAGCCGGAACCGATCTTTGCAGCAGTTGAATCGTTGACCGGCGCGCGCCGCCGCGAAGACGTTACTAATGAAAAGCGCGTGGTATTGCTTTCGCCCCAGGGCAAGCAGTTTACGCAGGCAGTCGCAGCTGAATTTGCGAAATGTGACCAGCTCGTGCTGATTTGCGGACGCTACGAAGGCGTGGATGAGCGAGTCGCAGAGGCGCTGATTACTGACGAAGTCTCGGTCGGCGATTATGTTTTATCGGGCGGCGAGCCGGCTGCGTTGGTCGTGACGGATGCCATTGTTCGTTTGCTCCCGGGCGCGTTGGGTAGCGAAACGTCAGCCCTCACGGAATCGTTTTCGGATGGCTTGCTCGACTATCCTCATTACACGCGGCCGCCGGATTTTGAAGGTATGAAAGTCCCGGATGTCTTGTTGCAGGGACATCACGCGGAGATTGCGCGTTGGCGTCGCGAGGCGGCGACCGAAAAGACGAGACGCAATCGACCTGATCTTTTAAAAGAATGAGTGTCAGGGTCTGACACGATATATTGGAGTTAATCATGAACCGTTTAGATAACGTCGAGAAGACGCAATTACGCAATAACATCCCCGAGTTTCAGCCGGGCGACACGGTGCGCGTGCACGTGCGCATCAAGGAATCTGAAACTAAAGAACGTCTGCAGGCATTTGAAGGTGTCTGTATTGCGCGGAAGCATGGCGGCGCGCGCGAAACCATCACGGTGCGCAAGACCAGCTTCGGGGTTGGCGTCGAAAGAATTTTTCCACTGCACGCGACGATCGTCGATCACATCGACGTAGTGAAAAAAGGCCGGGTGCGCCGCGCCAAGCTCTATTACCTGCGAAATCTCCGCGGCAAGGCGGCGCGTATCCGTGAGCGCGACACGCGCCAGACTGCGGACGTTGCCGGTGCGGCCGCCGTGGGCGGCGAAGGCAAGAAGTAATACTCCATGTAGCGCAAGTGTGATGACTTGCGTGGACCTTGACTCGACGCAAGCAGACGGCTTGCGCTACATGACATGCGTATCGCCATTGACGCTCATTCAGTTGGCGCCAAACTCGGCGGCAACGAGACCTACGCGATAAACCTGATCGAAGCCCTCGCCGAAATCGATCAATCCAACCAGTACACGCTGTACGTTACCAAGCAGTCCGCGATTGAGCGGTTCAGTAATCGCTGGCCCAACTTTGCGGTGCGCTTGACGCTGCCGCACACGCCGCTGGTGCGCATTCCGCTGACGCTCTCGCGCGAATTGCGTAAAAATCCGGTCGATCTCCTGCACGTTCAATACACCGCACCGCCGTTTGCGCCCTGCCCCGTGGTGGCGACCATTCACGACCTGGCTTTCGAGCATCTTCCCGAAACATTCAATCGACGAAGTTGGATGCAACTGCGGCTCACCGTGCGGCGCACGGCCCGTCGTGCCGCTCGAATCATTACTGTCTCAGAGTATTCGCGGCAAGACATCATTAAGACTTACGGCATCAAGCCTGACCTTATCAGCGTCACTCCCGAGGCCGCTTCACCAGACTTCAAACCCGTCGGGAATGAGAGCGAGCTGCAAAAAATTCGCCAGAGATACGGCCTCGACCGCGACTACATCCTGTCGCTCTGTTCCATTCAGCCGCGTAAGAATTTGGTACGGCTGATCGAAGCATATTCTCTCTTGCGCCATTCGCATCCAGAGGGTAAGCTTCCTCAGCTTGTTTTGGCTGGCAAACGCGCCTGGCTTGATAACGAAACGATGCGCGCTGCGCAACGTGACGAACTGAGCGCTGACATTCGCTTCACTGGATACGTCGCCGACGAAGACCTGAACGCGCTTTATTCCGCCGCGACGTGTTTCGTTTATCCGTCGTACTTCGAAGGTTTCGGCTTGCCGATTTTGGAAGCCATGAAGTGCGGCACGCCGGTCATCGCAGGCGACCGCACCAGCATTCCGGAAGTTGCGGGCGAAGCAGCTCTATTGTTCGATCCCTTCGACGTGAATTCTTTAGTCGAAGCGCTCAAACGGGTCTTAGACGATACCCAGTATCGAGCCACGCTGAGTGAAAGAGGATTAAAAAGAGCGAGCGAGTTTAGTTGGCAGACAACCGCGCAATTGACTCTGGCCGCATATCAGAAAGCCGCAGGCCAAACAGACACGAATCAGCGACCCCTGTCTGATTCGTTAAATTGATACGATGCGCATCGCAATCCTGGGCACAAGGGGAATTCCCGCAAATTACGGCGGCTTCGAAACGTTCGCGGAACACCTGTCAACGCGACTGGTGGCCCGCGGTCACGAAGTCACGGTCTATTGTCGCGCGCACTACGTCAGCCCGCGCCAAATCGAATTCCAGGGCGTGCGCCTCAAGGTGCTGCCGACCATTCGCCATAAGTACCTCGACACCGTCGTTCATACGTTTCTTTCGGCTTTGCATGCAGCGCCGCGACGTTATGATGCCGCACTGATTTGCAATGCCGCCAACGCGCCGTTTTCTCCGATTCTGCGAGTTTTAGGGACGCCAGTGGCGCTGAACGTCGATGGCCTCGAGCATAAACGGAAAAAGTGGAATTGGATTGGCCGGAAGTATTACCGGATGGCTGAACGGTTGGCCACGATTCTGCCCACCGAAACTATCACCGACGCCAAGGTGATCCAGGAATACTACATGGCGCGGCATCGGGCGGCCTCAACCATGATTGCCTATGGCGCTGAGATTGAACGGCGCCTCGATCCGTCGGTCCGTCGCTGGCGCGTGGAGCCCAATCGCTACGTGCTCTATGTGTCGCGGCTCGAACCGGAGAACAATGCGCAAATGGTCATCGAAGCTTTCAAGCGCGTCCGCACCGCGCACAAGCTTCTGATCGTGGGTGATGCCCCGTACGCGCGTGACTACATTCAAAGTCTGAAGGAGCGTGCCCGCGGCGACAAGCGAATCGTCTTCACCGGCTTCGTGTTTGGCCGCGACTATCGCACCTTGCAACAGAACGCTTACTGCTACATTCACGCCACCGAAGTCGGCGGCACCCACCCGGCGCTGTTGGAAGCCATGGGCTTCGGCAACTGTGTGTTGACGCTGGCGGCTCCGGAAAACATGGAAGCCATCGGTGAGGCCGGCATCGCCTACGCTGATGAGGCTGACCTCGCAGATCAACTCCAGCGCGTTCTGCGCGATGGTTCGCTGGTCCAGGCTTATCGTAATCGCGCCCAGGCGCGCGTGCAGCAGGCTTACGACTGGGACTATGTCGTTGATCGGTACGAAGAATTGTTGGCCAAAATGGCCGGACTACCGATACCGGAACGTCGTCCGCAGGTGAAAGCGGCAGTCGCCGGCGCGGTTTCCGCAGGCGCCCGATCACTCTCTTCCTAATTACCCGCGTCTATTTGATTGCCTTGAGGCTCGCCGGTTTCGCGAAGAGCGAATCAGGAATGACCTTGTTGTATTCGACTGTGTCGTAGGCGATGCGACTGGTCTGAACCTTGTTGCTGTAGTGGTCGATGATAAAAGGAGCGGTGATGCCGTCGATGGTGATGAACTTGTGCAGACGATCTTCTTCGTCGATTGATTCGATTTCTTCGGTGTCGGGGTTCTTTCGCTTACGCTCGTACAGAACCTTTGCCGGCGCGCCGTCATCGGCGGAAAACTCGTATTCAATCCAAAAACCGTCCGCGTAGGTCAGACGCACGGCTTCGTTGCGATGACCAATGACTCCTGATTCGCGACGGCCCGCGTAGCTCAGCTTTGCACCCTGTTCGCGCCAACCTCCGCGCAGAAGGTTATCCACGCCGACGCGCACCGCAGTTTTGAATTCATCGATTTGCTGCGGCGTTTGATCTTTGAGCGTCAGCGCAGCCCCGTCGTAAATCCAGCCCCCACCTTTGAAGTTAGTTTGGACCGTGCGGGCGCCGCCGCCGGTGAATTCAGTGCGCTCCTTGTCGGGGTAGATCACGTAGTCAATAAATTTTGCGGGAATTTGCGAAACACCGTCGGCGAAATTTGTGAAGTAACCGCGACCGGTAACCGTCTTTACTTGCAGGTAACGGTCGCCGCCCATCTTATTGACGGCGCGTTGAATGATTTGCTGGACTTTTTCGTCGTTGGAAACTGCGGGCTTGTTAGGTTGGGCGAAACCGTTAGGAGCGGCGATGAAAAAGAAAAGTGCGATTACGAATTTCGTCGCAAAGAACTGAGGCTTCATATTGGGGCGATTTGTTGAAGTGGCGCAGATTAAACCTGCGCCACCTGATGAGACTAATTATTCGCGATGTGGCCTTCGTCGTCGTCCACAATCTCTGCTACCAGTTCGCCGTCTCTGACATCGACCTTGAATTTCGATCCGGCCTTCCACATGGTGGTGATCGGCAGCTTCACGTATTCGTCAATGTAGCGCTTCAGAAAGCGAGCGCCGTACTGCATGCTGTAACCTTTTTCGGTGACGAAATCGATGGCCCCGCTAGTTACCTCGAACGATTTGCCCTGCCGCTTCATCTGGCGATTGGTCTTATCAAGATAAAGATGAGCGATCTGTCTTACTTCGTCCATGGTCAACGGCGAGAAAACGACAATTTCATCAATACGATTGCGAAACTCCGGCGAGAAACGTTGCTCCGAGGCTTTCAGCACCTCGTTTTTGATCGCGCGGAAGTCGCTGGCCGTCTTGGTGCCGAAGCCGAGCGGCTTTTCGAACTTCTTGAAATTGTCCGAACCGAGATTGGACGTCATGATGACGATCGCGTCCGACAGATAGACTCGGCGGCCACGGCCGTCAGTCAACCAACCTTCGTCGAAGGCCTGGAGGAACAGATTCATCAAGTAAGGCGAAGCCTTTTCAACTTCATCCAGCAGCAGCACCGTATACGGGTTCTCGCGCAGTTGCTCAGTCAGAATGCCACCACGCTCTGAGCCCACGATGCCGCGCGGCATGCCGATTAGCTTTTCGACACCCACGGTGCCGTCGCTGTATTCGGACATGTCGATACGCACCATCTTCTGCTCGTCACCGAACATGAATTCGGCGACGGCCTTTGCCAATTCGGTCTTGCCGACACCGGTTGGACCCAGGAACAGCAACACGCCGTCCGGTTTGTAGTGCGATTCCTTCAGCGGACCCTTGTTCAGCCGCAGGCGTTGTGCGACCGCTTTAATAGCTTCTTTCTGGCCGATGACGCGCTGCGACAGCTGGACCTCAGTCAAGGCGAAGCGATCCGAGGTATCGCGGAAGATCATGTCGCGCGGGATGCGCGACTCCTGCGAAATGACGTCGATAACATGCTCGGGTTTCACAATCATCCCGGCCGGTTCGTTAATCTCGACCTTCACCGCCGCCGTGTCCAGCCAGCCGATGGCCTTATCGGGCAGATGCAGGTTGCGAATGTACTTTGGCGCCATCTCCAGGGCCGTGTTGATTGCTTCATCCGAAATCTGCACCGAATAATTTCGCTCGAGGCGCGGACGCAGACCCAGGAGGATTTCTCTGGTCTCGCCAATCGACGGCTCTTCGACTTTCACCAGCCGGAACCGGCGCGCCAGCGCTTCATCTTCGCCGATGTATTCCTTGTATTCGTTGAGCGTCGTCGCGCCGATGATGCGCAACTCACCTTTTGCCAGGGAAGACTTGAACATGTTCGCGGCGTCTGACGAAGTTCCGAGTGCCGCTCCGGCGCCGATAATTGTATGCGCCTCGTCGATGAACAGAATCAGATTATCCCGCTCCTTGACCTCGTCGATAATTCCCTTAATGCGCTCTTCGAACATGCCACGCAACATCGTGCCCGCAACGATACCGCCCATCTGTAGCTGCACCACGTGGCAGTTGCGCAGGCGGGCCGGGACTTTTTCAGGTTCCAGCTCGATCAGACGCGCGAGTCCTTCAATCACCGCCGTCTTGCCCACGCCGGGTTCGCCCACCAACATCGGCGAATTCGCGCGCTCGCGATGACAAAGGATTTCGATGATTTGCTGAATCTCTTTTTCGCGACCAATCGTGGGAGCAATTTTATCCATCCGCGCCTGGCGATTTAGCGAGACGCCGAAGTGCTTCAGGTAAGGAGGCAGTTCGAACTTCTTTCGATACTGCTCTTCCTTCTGTTCGCGCTCGTGCACATTAGTGCGCACTGTTTCCGCGACGGTTTCGGGATTGGCGCCAAGGCCGCGCAACACGTCCACGAACAAGCTGTCGTGATTCGACAAGACATCAAAGATGTCCGTGGCTTCGATGGTTTTACGGCCATGCTGTTTGGCGCGTTCGGTCGCGCGCTTGAAAAGATCGGTCACGTCAGGAGCGATGCGAATCCCCTTGCCCACGTGCTGTCGTGCAGCATCCAGTCGTCGCTCGATTGCGCCCGCGACGGCGAGCGGATCCAGAGCGAGGTTGCGCATCGTCGAATTGAAAAGATCGGGCTCCTCTTTCGAAAGAGCGCTGATGATGTGTTCGACTGAGATGTAATTTTGATCGCGCCGGCGCGACTCATTCACCGCATTCTGGAAAATGCGTTGACCACTCTCACTGAATCTGTCCTTGTAAGCTTCTAAATCTGCCATTATCGTTTTAATAGTCCGTCAAACTGTCGCCGCCGCCGCTCATGAATGTGTTACGCGTCGCAACACTTTGATGTTCAGAGCATATTCATCGTTGCGTTTCCGTGCAACAAGAATCTGCGGAGTCATAATTAAGCAATTCTCTTGCCAGCCCCACTTTCATCGATTCTTGAACGCTTCAAGCCGCGACGGCTTGCGGTGTTGTGCTGAATTGCATCTCGCCATTCCTGGCCGAGACATAGACTGTCTGGCCCGCAAGAATCTCAGCGTTCAAAAGCTTCATGGCCAGACGGTTCTGAATCAGTGTCTGAATAGCCCGCTTCAGCGGCCGGGCGCCAAAATTCGGGTCGTACCCTTCGCGCGCCAGTAGTTCACGAGCTGAATCGTCCAAGACCAGCGCAATACTGCGTTCGTGCAGCATTGCCCGCAGACGCTCCAACTGAACGTCGATGATCTTCGTAATCTCCTCTCGCGACAGGCGGTGAAAGACGACAATGTCGTCGATCCGATTCAGGAACTCAGGCTTGAAATGTTCGTGCAGGACTTCCATTACTGCTTCGTGCACCTGCTTCTCGTCATCATCGACTTCCTGGATTTCGCGCGAACCAAGGTTCGACGTCATGATCAGCACGGTGTTCTTGAAATCAACGGTGCGGCCTTTTGAATCAGTCAACCGCCCGTCATCGAGAATTTGCAGCAGCACATTGAACACATCCGGGTGCGCTTTCTCAATTTCGTCAAACAGGATCACCGCGTATGGACGCCGCCGAACCGCCTCGGTCAACTGACCGCCCTCCTCATAGCCGATGTATCCCGGCGGCGCGCCGATCATCCGGGCGACCGCATGCTTCTCCATGTACTCCGACATGTCGAGCCGGACCATCGCGCGTTCGTCGTCGAAGAGAAATTCGGCGAGCGCTCGGGCGGTCTCAGTTTTGCCGACGCCCGTCGGCCCGAGAAAAATGAATGAACCCACCGGGCGATTCGGATCCTGCAGGCCCGCGCGCGCCCGTCTCACCGCGTTGGCCACCGCTTCGAGAGCTTCGTCCTGTCCAATCACGCGCTGACGCAGTCGCTCTTCCATTGTCAGGAGCTTCTGCATTTCACCTTCGAGCATCTTTGATACCGGCACGCCCGTCCACTTCGCGACGACCTGTGCCACATCTTCCTCGTCAACTTCCTCTTTCAGCGTCACGCCGTCCTGTTGAATCTTTCCCAGCTTGCTCTGTTCAATTTCCAGCCGTTGCTGCAGATCAGGAATCTGGCCGTATTGGATCTCGGAAGCACGTCCCAGGTCCCCCGCATTGCGCGCCTGATCCAGCTGCACCTTCAGTTGTTCCATCTCGGCCTTGGCCGTGCGAATGTGCTCGATAATTTCTTTTTCGGATTGCCATTTGGCCTTCATGCCGGAAGACTCTTCCTTTAGATCGGCAATCCGCTGTTCGATCTCTTTGAGCCGCTTCGCCGAGCGCTCATCCTCTTCACGCTGCAACGCCTGGCGCTCAATTTCGAGCTGCATGATCTCGCGCTCGAGTTCGTCGATTTCCTGGGGCAGTGAATCGATCTCGATGCGCAGACGCGAAGCCGCTTCGTCGATCAAATCGATGGCTTTGTCGGGAAGAAAGCGGTCAGTGATATAGCGATTTGAGAGTGTGGCCGCCGATACAATGGCCGAGTCCTTGATGCGCACGCCGTGGTGAACTTCGTAGCGTTCCTTCAATCCGCGCAGGATCGCGATGGTGTCTTCAACCGTCGGCTCGCCCACGTAGATCTGCTGGAAACGACGTTCAAGCGCCGCGTCCTTCTCGATGTGTTTTTTGTATTCGTTGAGCGTGGTCGCGCCCACGCAGCGCAATTCACCGCGCGCCAATGCCGGCTTCAACATGTTCGAAGCATCGATGGCGCCTTCAGCGGCGCCCGCGCCAACCAATGTATGTAACTCGTCGATGAAAAGAATAATTTGGCCCTGGGCGTTCTCGATCTCTTTCAAGACAGCCTTCAGGCGATCCTCGAACTCGCCACGATATTTGGCGCCGGCCAGCATCGAACCCAGATCCAAACCAACCAGCCGCTTGTTGCGCAATGTTTCCGGAACGTCGCCGGAGACAATTCGCTGCGCCAGCCCTTCGACAATCGCAGTCTTGCCAACGCCAGGTTCGCCGATGAGAACCGGATTGTTCTTGGTGCGTCGCGACAGGACCTGAATCGTACGGCGAATCTCGTCGTCTCGGCCAATCACCGGATCGAGCTTTCCCCGCCGCGCTGCGTCAGTGAGATCACGAGCATACTTCGAAAGCGCCTGGTAATTCGCTTCTGCATTTTGGTCGGTGATACGGGTCCCGCCGCGCGTCTGCTCGATTGCCTTAAAAAGATCTTCGGGATTCACACCGTGCTGCCTAAGCAGCTTGCCGGCTTCTCCATCTTTCTCTTCAGTGATTGCCAGCAGCAGATGCTCAGTCGAGATGAACTCGTCCTGCATCTTCTCAGCGCGCTTCTGAGCGGCCGTGAAAATCTGCGAGAGCCGCGGGCTGAAATATTGTTGACCACCCTGCACTCGCGGGAAACGCGCGACGGCTGCTTCGCAATCGTTCTTGATAACCGCGATGTTTGCGCCAAGCTTACCGAGCAGGGGCCGAACTATCCCTTCCGGCTGATCGAGCATGGCGCAAAGCACATGCTCCGGCTCAACCTGCTGGTTTTGGTTGCGCTCCGCCAACTCAATGCCAGCTTGAATGGCTTCCTGTCCGCGTAATGTGAATTTATCCAACCTCATGGTCGTCTTGTCTGCCTAATGTTCTGTGGTTGTTGGCAAATATTCTCTGCCTCTAACGATGGTTCTGCAAATCAGAAAGAAAAAGGGCGACTGGCGAAAGCTGCCGTCGCCCCCCGAACCAATTGTCGCCGAAAGTTTAGCTCTTCGCTGAAGCTGCCTTTGAGCTTTCGGCCTTGGCCTCGATCGTCCTGGGCGCATCGGCGGCTTCGCCGCTGATCTCGATCCGGCGCGCCTTCGTTTCTTCGCGCTTCGGAAGCGTCACGCGCAGCACACCGTTTTTGTATTCCGCATTCGCGCCTTCGGCCGTCACCGTGTTCGGCAGCGTGAAGGATCGAGTGAAGCTACCATAAGCCCGCTCGACGCGGTGGTAGTTGTCCGATTCATCCTTCTTCTCGAACTGTCGCTGGCCGCGAAGCGTGATCACGTTGTTCTCCACGGAAAGGTCGAAATCGTCGCGCTTC
Source organism: Pyrinomonadaceae bacterium (assembly GCA_044870975.1). Taxonomy (GTDB): domain Bacteria; phylum Acidobacteriota; class Blastocatellia; order Pyrinomonadales; family Pyrinomonadaceae; genus UBA11740. Next base: position 1,015 of record JBIOZK010000054.1, on the reverse strand, counting down.
ATACCCGGCAGTTCCGCCTCGAGTACGATCTGCTCTTTGTTTTCGTAGATGTCGACGCTCGGGCTCCATGCGCCGCGCGCGATTCCTTCCTCATCAAATGTCCGCGGTATGCTGCCGGTAAACAGGCGATTTACTTCTTCCTGAAGACTGCGCAAGTCGCGGAATGGGTCGTAACGAACGATACTCATGATGCAAAATCCTCCAGAATTCCTTGTTGATTTAATCAGCCAGCCCCCTAAGCCTGCTGGCTGAGCACGTCGGCATGATAAATAGTGAGTGCAGTATTGTCAAGTCTGGGCACAGAGGTCTAATCTCGGAAAATCGGTGCCCCGGGCTTCGACAATCAATCTAGCGCAGGCCGAAGAAGCGCTTGATTGATGACAGAAGGCCGGCAGTTTCTTGAATGCTTGGTTGAGCGGAGGCGGAGTCCTTGGCCAGAGCTGCCTGCCTTTCAGAGATAGTCCAGCTAATGGATTCGGCCAGTCCGGGGTTGGTTTGGAAGAGGTGCTTCATCGCGGCGTGACCAATTTCGAGGACTTCCGTTTCTTCCACGGCCACAATGTTGGCTGTCCGCGGCTCGCCGGTGAAGAGCGCCATTTCGCCGAAGAAGTTTCCTTCGGTCAGCTCTGCGACCGTGCGTGGACCGCCGCGGTCGGCAATCTGGACCGCGACGCGGCCGCTATGAACAACGAACATTGAAGACCCCTCGTCGCCGGCCCGGATGAGTGTCTCGCCCGGTGCGAAGACGTGGCCAGCCGTGGCTTTCGCCAGCTGGCGCAGCTCGTCCGCTGACAGTGGTGAGAAGATTTCGACTGCCGACAAACGATCGGCAATTTCGTCGTCGGCGGTGACCGGCCGCGAGGCGACCGCTCTTTCGACATAGAGCGTGCGCGTGGGGAACGCGAAAGTTAATCCGTTTCGGCGCAGCGCGTACCAAACTCGTTGTCGAATGAGCGCATCAGTGTCGTTGTATTTCGCATAGTCGTCCAGCCAGTACTTTATTTCCCAATCAACA
>JBIOZK010000053.1:0-21558 GCA_044870975.1 Pyrinomonadaceae bacterium | reverse complement strand
CCCCCGGTTCTGACACGCTAGAGAAGACGATTAGCAGCCAACCAATGTCCACCATCTATGACCAGCACCGCGCCGTTGATGTATGCGGCAGCGTCCGAACATAGAAAGACCGCTGCCTGTTCGATGTCTTTGATTAGTCCGAAGCGGCCGAGCGGCACGCGCTCTCGTAGCTTCTGCTTGATGGGCTCGGGCACCAAACGCTTCATGCCTTCAGTGTCTTCAATCGGGCCCGGTGCGATGGCGTTGACGCGAATGCCGTAACGGCCCCATTCAACCGCGAGATTCCGTGTGAGGGCATCGACGCCGGCTTTCGCCGCTGACACGTGAAGCTGCATCGGTGTGCCGAGGTAATGCAGCGTCGCGCTGATATTTAGGACCTGGCCGCGGTTCGCCTTGAGTTGCTCGAACGCCGCGCGACAGACGTTGAACGTCCCTTTCAGATCGATATCAACGACAGTGCCAAAGCCATTCGGCGACAGCTCCTCGGCCTTGCAGAGAAAGTTTCCGGCCGCGCCATTGACGACAATATCAATCTTCCCAAAACGCTCGACCGTGGCGGCGATGGCCTTTTCAACTTCTTCCGGCTTGCGCACGTCCGCCGTGATTGGAAATGCTTCCCCATGGAGCGCAGGCGCATCATTAATGACCTTCGCCGCTGCTTCGAGATGCTCCATGTTCCGGCTGACGAGCGCCACGTTTGCTCCAGCTTCAGCCAACGCGCGCGCCACACCGCCAGTTATGCCGGTGCCTCCGCCGGTAACGAAACCGACGCGATCCTTAAGAATTCCGTCGATGAATATTGATGACATCTGATTAGCTTCGCCAAGACCGCAAGTTAACAACTTGCGCTACCCGCCAATATAGGGCCGCGCCTGAACAATATAGATTTGGCCTTTCATTAACGCCCATTCAATGTCTTGATCTTTACCGTGAAAGAGTGACTTGATCTTCTCAGCGGCAGCAGCCAGACGACGAACGGCGTCATCCGTCAGCACAACTCGCTCACCGCTGATCGGAAGCTCCCTGATTCCTCCGCGTTCGTCGAAGGTCAACAGACTGTCTTCTTCTGATCGCGTCAACACCTGCACCGAATTCGCGATCGGGCGAAAGACCACCTGCTCAGCGATGCGCTGCCCTTCGACGACTCGCATACCCAAGCCTCGCTTGGCGCTGATATAAATCGAACCTTTGTTGATGGCGTCGGGTTGGCGATTGAAAGGATCGGCGGTGATCATCACGCCGGAACTTTCGGAATTGATTCCTTCCTGAATTAAAACGGCCATGTAGATCTTCGAGTGATCTATCCCCGCGCGCTCACGCGCTTCATACGCTTCAAAGTTCCAGACCGACGCCCAGACGGTTTTGATTCCCTCGATCAATTGTTCGTCGGTCTTGAGATTCGGCATGGTCGTGTAAAGACCCGCGCCGTTAAAGTTCGGCAGGTCCTCACTGTTGGTCGAGCTGCGCGCAAACAATCCTTTGCCTGGATATTCCGCGTGCGCGCGTTGCAAGACCTCAGCGCGCAACTGCGGATTGACTGTTCCCTTCTGAAAACTCTCACGGAATCTGGCCAAGGAAGCGCGCCGGTAAGCGGGATCGTGAACGAACTTTTGATCGTTCAGCATTCTGTAGAGCGCATCGTCCAGTTTGTTTTCGCTGAGAAACTGGTCGTAATAAAAGAACGGGACAGTAAAGCCGGGCGGCACCGCAAATCCGGGAATGCGCGCATGAGTCAACTCTCCCAGGTTTGCAGATTTCGCCCCGTAGGCGATCACCGACGAAGCCCGTTGCTCATTCAGACCGGCAATCTTCTTAACAGACAAGTCACCGCGCGGCTTCATCAAATCCAGGCGCTGCTGAAGCCGCTTTTGATATTGATCGAGCGCCGTATTGTCGGCTTGCTTGATGGTGTAGGTGTCGCGCCGCGCATCGAACTCGACCCAGCGCGAGTTGTAAGCCTTCAGGAGTTCCTGCGCGTTTTTGATGTAGACGTTTGGGATGCCCCAACCCTTTGCCAGGAGATTGATGTGCGACAGAGGCGTCGAAGGCTTGCTGGTGATGATGCCGGCGACCGGCGGCAATTGTATCGGCACCTCGTCGAGCACCACGATTTCGTTATAGCCAATCTCCACGTGCTCATCCAATTTTGGGATAATGTGAATACGGCCGATGCCCTTCGCAATATTCAGCGGCTCATATTCCTGGTTCTTTGAAATCTCTGTCTGCAAGACTCGTTTCAATCCGAGAGTCGCGCTCGCTTCATCCTGGCGCGTTGAGTTTGGCTTGAAAGCGACCGGCGTGAAGAACGATTTGCTAATTGTTTCCGACGCCAGTTTGATTTGGTCTGCCGGAATCAGGTCCCCTTCCCAAAATTCAAAAGTCCATTTCTGCACCGGTGTCTGATAGGCAACAGTTCCCAGAATGAACCGGCGATTCGGTTTTAGATAATTGTTCTCAAAGAATTCCTGCCCGCGTTCGAGTGAGAGATAGGTGCCATTGACGAAGTCCTTGTGAAACTTATAGAGCTTGGTGTTGACGTAATAAATTCGGTTCTTGCTCGATCGATCGATAACGAAGAGCACGTGCGGCAGCGCATATTGCGTGTCGGCGTCATAGGTAACCGCCAGCGCGTCAAACTCAGCGCGCGAGTTGATTGTCGAGACAGAACGCGGCGCGTCGGCGGCAATGCTGGATTGACTCAGCCAGATGATGGTCACAGCCAGCGCGACCGTCAAACTAATGACCGAGTATCTGAAACGATTGTTGATTCGAACTTTGTTCATAGCATGTGAACGGCTTTCGGCGCTTCGGACTGGATTAATTCTACCAAATCGTCAATGTGCCTCCGTTCCGTCAAATAGCTGTTGACGTTGACGCGCAGCGCGCGACGGCCGTGGAGAATTGTCGAAGGGAAGAAAGCTTTGCCACTTCGTTCGACGCTTTGCTGGAGGTTCTGCTGGACGCGATCCTGGTCCGCTCCGCTCAGCGCGCGCACCGCCTTCGGCAAGTAGCGAAAGCAACAGACAGCAGTTTCGATTTCCCCAACGCGCGCGAAATCGTCTGTAGCATCCAACCGTTGCGCCAAATACTGAGTCAATTCGATGTGCCGCTCGACGGTTTCGCTGTATCCGCGCTTGCCCATGAATTTAAAGCACATCCAGAGCTTGAGCGCGTTGAATCGCCGAGTTCCCATCTGGCCGTAACGAAAGAAATCGTATTCCGCGTCTGAAAAGCCGCGATCCTCGCTCAGATACTCGGGCGACATGTCGAACGAATTGCGCAGCACCTGACCGCCGTCGCGCATCAGCGTCGCACCGCAAGCGAAGGGCACAAACATCCATTTGTGCGGGTCGAACGTCATCGAGTCCGCCAATTCAATTCCCCGTAACTTGCCCCGGTGCTGGTCTGAGAATGCGAGCGCTCCCCCGTAAGCGGCATCGACATGAAACCAGCAATTATTCTCTTTCGCGATTTCAGCAAGCTCGGGCAGCGGATCGATTACGCCGGTCGACGTAGTTCCGGCGACGCCAACGATGCACATCGGACGGCGCCCCGAATCCAGGTCGTGTTTGATCGCGTCACGCAGGGCGTCCAGTCGGATGTGAAAGCGCTCGTCGGTTTCAATCTTGCGCAGGCTATCGCGGCCAAGGCCGAGAATGTCCAGACTTTTTTCGACCGAGAAGTGACATTGCTCGGACGTATAGACGGTTAGATTTGAGCCGGTGCGATAGCCTTTTCGCATCATCTCCGGCTGGGCCCGGTCACGCGCGCATTTCAGCGCAATCAAGTTTGCTTCCGATCCACCGCTGGCCAGCACGCCGAACGCCTTGCTGTCATAGCCGAGCAGTTCGCACAGCCAACAAATTGCCTGAGACTCAATCATCGCCGAGGTCGGCCCATTCCGCCATGCGCCCGCATTCTGGTTAAGCGCAGAAGCTAAGGCATCGGCCCACACGCCGATCGCCAGCGGTGTTGGGTTGAACTGACCAAAGTAGTTGGGACTGGGAACCTGCTGGGCGTGAGCCGCCACGTCACGCGCGTATTGATTCAGAATTTCTCCGGCCGCCAGGCCTTCGATCGGCAAAGGTTCGTCGAAAAGCTGCCGGAGTTGATCAGGCGTCACGCCAGAATTGACTGGCGCCGAATCCAGCTTCGCGGCATGATCGGCAATCAACTTCGTCACCGCGCGCCCGATCTCTTCATGTTGTGCGCTTAATGATTCAGCGTTCATGGTATCTTCAACGTCAGCGATCTAAGCATCAGAAGCGAACAATGGCAACGCGACGCGAAGAGTTTGCGGCTGCTCTCAGAGCTCACACCAGATATTTCGAAATTGATTTGTCGGAGCAGACGGTCGAGCTTTTAAGCGACTACTACGTCCTCGTCGAGAGATGGAACGAACTTCACTTAGTGGCACCGTGTACGCCGCAGGAGTTTGCCGTGCGACACGTGCTGGAATCACTTTCGCTGGTAAGGCACTTACCGTCCGGCGCCCGCGTGATAGATGTTGGATCCGGTGGTGGTCTCCCAATCGTTCCTTGTCTGTTGGTGCGCGGCGATCTGCGCGCGACCTTGATCGAATCGTCAAAACGAAAAGTTGTCTTCCTGCGCGAAGCGCTTCGTCTGGTTCAACCGGCTGACCGCGCTTGTGTAATCGCCGCTCGCTTTGAAGAGATTGATTTCCCTGACGCTGATTTTCTAACTTCACGTGCGCTGGATCGTTTTTCGCAGCTTCTGCCTACGATGATTCAGCGCGCGCCCGCCGACACTAAATTTCTATTGTTCGCGGGCGTCGAGCTTAAAACCAGGATTGAATCTATGCTCGCATCGATCACAATCGAGCGTCTCCCTTTATCTGACAAACGATTTCTAATCATTGGCTCGAAGGCTTTGGCCGGGAAACCTGTGAAGACCTAAAAGTAGAGTTCAAGGTCATACCCAACACAGATGTGCCGGAGCTGGCTACGCTCATCTTGTTAGGTTTGGGATTGGCGGGAACGGCAGCAGACTTCGCCAGCGCCGCAAACGAAAGTCTGGCTGATTCTTCAGCCGCGTTTCACTTAACAATGACCGAGATGGTTTGCTGCCCGTTGATGACAAAGTCGGCGGGCGGCAATTCTTTTTCAAACAGGGGCGATAACGTCAGCGTCGTATAGCCACCTGATGTCCGCTCGCTGTTCAGAGTCGCGACCATAGATGGCGGCAGGTTCGGTAGTTCATTCGATCCGATGACCACCCCGGGCGCGGGACGCAAAAGCTTCAGATACAACCGGTCATTCTTCTTGGTCTTGTTTATCGCCTCGACCAGTTGCTTGAGTTCTCGCGGGACAAACGACTTGGCTGCTGAAGATTCCTGCAAGGCAGAACCATCTCCAATCATGATCGTCAACTGACCGGACGGAGCATCGGCGGGAATTTGCAATGGAATTCTTTCGATAAACTGCTTGCCCGAATCGGTGCGGACGTAAGCTTGTAACTCCAACTTGTCGCCGCGCTCCACTTCAGTGCGATCCAGCGAAATTCTTTCGAGGGTGGCGGCGTTTTTTTCCTCGCTCGAAGTCACATCCAGCGTAACGCTCTTGATGTTCACGTTATCGAATCCGCTGCTAAGCAGGACCTGCGTCGGCGCGGCAATCGAACCGGCCGCCATCAACGCGGCGTTCACCGTCGAGAACCTTCGCTGCACGGCAATCGGCGATTGACCGTCAAGATTGATCGAACCGTCCACGCTGATCGTGGCCGCCCCAATGGAACGCTCGCGGGCGGCGATGCTATTGAAAATCGTAAGGTTCAGCAGCAACGGCGTCAGAAATTCATCACTGACGATTTCATAGTTGAACTGCTCATCCTGGCCGCGGCTGGTGTGAAGATTCAGCCTCACCGGAATCATCCGCGACTCGTGGCCAAGTTGTCCAAAAATTCCGGTGGCGCGATCCTGCGAAATCGAACCAACCATGCGCCCCGGCGTCGCCAGCTTGAATGAATTGAAGGCATTGGGAATGACGGTCACGACCGAACTCTCTAACATCGGCATGTCCGCGCCGCCAATACTAAGGAACGGGTGGCCGAAAGCGTAGATTTTATCGCCGTCGCGGAACGTAACCGTCCCGGCCGCTGCTACCGAATAATCACCACGGGCCAACGCCACGCTCACCGAGGTGCCCGGTGTCAGCGTCTTATCATCAAAACTTTCCAGCGACGTGATCTTCCCTGCTCCGCCCACACCCGAAACGGGCAAGAGACCGCTCGCCGATAATTGGGACGAAAACAACGACAGAGTTTCCTGCGAAATGCCGCTGAAAACGACTGGCGTCGCGATTGGTTGAATCTGTTGTCCCATGAGCGGCGCCAGCGGCGAATTCGTGGCGACTGGAGCTACCAACGTCGTCGCACCTACGGGTGGCTTCGGAAGTGATGCCTTCCAATCGGTGCTGGCCAGAGATGAGAAAGACACCACGCGGGCTTCGGTGGTGCGCGGCTTTTCTTTGCCACGCTCAAAGATGTCGATCATCTGTTTGATCGGGGTGATGCCACAGATTGGTTCCTTGGCAAATGGAAAGCTGTAAGCAATCGCGCCTACCAGCTTGTTGTCGATAAAGACGGGCGAACCCGACATCCCCGCAAAGACTCCCGTTCGCGCCACGTTAGCGCCTGACAGCCGCGCGATGATTGTCGATTGACGGGGGCCGGTGAAACCATCAAGCACACCCAGGATTTCCAATTCAAAAGGTTCGGGCTCGCTCCCCGAAAACACCGAGCGCGCCACACCCTTCATTCCCGGCCGCAAGTCTTCGACTGGATACAGGGCCAGGCCTGAATTGTCACGGCTGTCAATTTTGACGCGTGTTTGCGCTGGGGCGGATACGCCGCTGAGGATCAGAACGGCAACCAGGGTAATCAGGTGTTTTCGGTTTTGTGCTTGCATGATTTGTCAAACTAAGGCGGCGGGGACCTCGTCACTATAGCCCAAATTGGTCGGGGAATAATACCATGATGCCGATGTTTGATGTGCACGGCTTCATTCTGGTTGGCGGCGCGTCCAGTCGCATGGGCACAGACAAGGCGCGCCTGACGTTTGGCGAGTTGACGGCGGTTGAGCTAATCGGGAAAAAGCTCGAGGCCCTCACAAATACCATTACCACAGTCGGTGGACAGGATGGGCGATTCGCAACCTTCCCAAATATTCCCGATTTACGGAAAGGTTGGGGGCCCCTGGCCGGAATTGAAGCGGCGCTCCGTCACGCCGCATCCGGGCAATGCCTAATTGTAGGTTGCGATTTTCCGTTCGTAACGACGAAGCTCTTCGAACATCTGCTGCAAATAACGGACGATGCAGACGCAGTCGTCCCCTTACAGGATGACGGCCGGGCGCAACCACTCTGCGCAGTCTACCGGGGGCGTCCTTGCCTGCCTGCGACGGCAGACGCGATCGCCGGGGGCCGGCACTCGCCGCGCGCATTGCTCGACCGAGTGCGAACTCATTACGTTCCGTTCCGCGAAATCTCGCCCCTCGAAGGAGCCGAGCATTTCTTCTTCAACGTGAACACGCCCGAGAACTACCGGCGCGCAAAAGAAATATTCCAGCAAGCTGACCTCAGGTGATAAGCAAGCTTGTTCGCTAATCATCGTCTTTGCGTCATCGCACGGGCCGTCGCAATTTTGCAGTTTGAAAATTTTTATTAATCATCCATAATCCGCGCCATGCCGTCGCGCAGATCAGTCCCCCGCAGGTTGTTGAAAACATTCCTGCCAGTCGTGCTTGTCATCCTATTCGCAATGGTCGCGGTCGGCACGTGGCTCGTCTATAGCATCACCCGTCCTCCGCGGGCAGCATATCTGGTCACGCCGCAAACCTTCTCGAAAGTCACCGGTCCTGTGCTGAAAGCGAAGGACGTCAACTGGAAAAACCATGACGGGACAGACTCGCGCGGCTGGTTGATTACGGGCGCCGACGGCGCGCCTGCTGTCATCTTGCTGCACGGCTATGGCGCGGATCGATCGTGGCTCCTGAATTTCGCGGTGAAGCTCAATGAGACGACTAACTTTACGGTGCTTTGGCCTGACCTTCGCGGTCACGGCGAGAATCCGCCGGTCAACTGGACATCATTTGGCAAAGTTGAAGGAGATGACGTAACGGCGGCCATCGATTATCTGCACACTCTGCGTTCGCCCGCCTCGAAACCGCAGATTGGCAATCGCGTCGGCGTCTACGGAATCGGTCTCGGCGCCTACGCGGCTTTGGATTCGGCCACCCGCAATCCGCAGGTCCTGGCACTCGCGCTTGATTCGGCGCCGCCGTCGCCTGACGAACTTGTGCGCGCGGCGACGAACAGCCGCACGCAAATGAATAGCAGCATTTTTCAAGCGTTCGCGAGCGCCGGCATGAGGGTCTATAACTTCGGCAAGTTTCCCACCCAGACGTCATGCGAACTGGCCCGATCTTTGGGTGATGTGCGCGTCTTGCTGCTGGCCGGACGAGGCGGCGATCAGTGGCGACAATCGACACTGGATCTCGGCAGATGTTTCCTGAAGACCTCACCTGAAATCAAAAGTGATTTGCCCCTGACGGGCGCAAATCTGCCTTCATCAACAGGCGAAGAAGAAGAGGCCTATGATCGACCTGTCATTGAATTTTTCGACAAGTCGCTGCGATAGCAGATCTCACTAATTCACTCGAACCAAAACAAGCGCTACTCGTCCGTTATCTCCAAGAAGCTGACTACTGGCTTGCCGCGCGGTTATTAGTTGTGCGGCGTACTCGCTGGGAACCAGGCAGAGAACGAGGCCGCCGCTTTGGCGCGCCGCATCGAAGACTTGCGCTGCGCCCTCGAACTTCACGGGTTCACCGTCGGCTCCGTAGGTAACTCGTCCCGCAGCATAAAACTCGGCGCTGCGTTCGATGGTATGCAACTGCACGACGGGCGTCGCAGCATAACCGCGCGTCGCCGCGTCACCCAGCAAATCGCGCACTGCATGGGACCGAGACACCGCCGCGCCAGCGAATATCAGACCTGACGCTGCCGTGAGAAGTGTCGCCACGGCGATCCAGCGAAACAAGTAATGACGCGGGCGCGCCAGCGCCACTGCACCTGTAATGAATAAGGGCAAGGCTGCCAGACTCATCGTTAAAACGCTCAATCCCGCCTCTCGGTGCGTGTACCAAATCGCCAGCGCGGCAATCACAATTAATAGCGCGCCCGTCAGTTGCAAGACTTTTTCGCCCCGCCGCTCTTTCCAGAAACAAGAGATGCGTTCGCCGGCGAGCAGCGCGACTGCTGGCAAGACGGGCAGAATGTAGCCGCCGAGTTTGGAATTTGAGATTGAAAAGAAAACGATCGGCAGTACCAGCCAGGCCAGCGCGAACACTCGCATGCGGTCAATCGGCGCCGGTCCGCGCCAATCCCAGCGTCTGCTGCTTGGCAAACTCGCGCCCAGCGTGATCGTCCACGGCAGTGAGAGGCCAATCAGCACCGGAATGTAAAAGTAGAACGGCGCCGGATGGTGATACTTATTCGTGGCGAACCGCGCAAAATGGTGCTGGATGATGAATTGGTCGATGAAGACCCATCCATGCCGCGTCATCATTGGCAAATACCAAACGGCCGCAACTACGAGTGACAACGGCAGTCCCCAAAGCAAACTCGTCACAAATCGGCGGTTTGGCCATTCGCGGCGCAGAGCCGAATACAAGCCAATCACGCCAAAGATCAGGACAAACCCGATCAGTCCTTTCGCCAGGAGCGAGAGTCCTGCGAAAAGGTAGAAGCCGAGCAGGAGGCTGTTTACGGATTTGGCCCGGCCGATCTTCGCTTCCAGCAGTAGGAAGAAAGCAAATGCTCCGCTGACTGTCATCGTCAGAACAATGTCGAACGTAGCTCCACGTGAAAAACCAATCGCGCCAAGACTCGAAATCCAAACAAGTGCGCACCAGGCTCCGGCTTCGCTGACATTGCGTGAGGTGTCTTTTGTGGTTCCTTCAATCGCGGATCCTGATAGGTAAATGAAGACCGCTGTTAGCAACCCACAGAGCGCCGGCCCAAGGCGAGTTGCATATTCGTTTACTCCGCACACGCGGTAGCTCAGCAGCATCATCCAATAAAGGAGTGGCGGCTTCTCGAACCATGGCAGCCCACCAAGCGTCGGCGTTATGAAATCCCGGCGTGCCAACATTTCGCGCGCGACTTGTGCATACCGGGGTTCGTCGGGTCCAACCAGGGGTAAAGCGCCAAGACCCCAAAAATAAAAACCTGTGATGGCTATGAAAAGGACGAGCCAGGCTCGCTTGGCATGGGTTGATGACTGCAAGTATAGTCGCGACACAGTGGTCAGTGATTAGTGATCAGAGGTCAGTCGAACACAAATAAGCACGATGCAGACTGTTGGATTCCAGCGAGTATCATCGAATAGTGACGCAGATTTCAAATAGGCGGGGAAACGGTAGCGAAACGTATCAGTTTCCTCAAACGAATTCTGATCTCTAATCTCTAACCTCTAGCCTCTACTCTTATTCTATGCTTCGAACCGCAGTCATCGGCGTTGGCCATCTGGGCAAGCAGCACGCGCGCATCCATGCAGCGCTCGCGCAGGAAGGTCGGTCGCAATTTGTCGGCGTGTGCGACATCGACGCCGCTCGCGCCCAGCAAATTGCCGGCGAATACGGGGTCACGCCACACATCGACTGGCAAGCATTAATTGGCAATCTCGATGCCGTCAGCCTCGCGGTGCCGACCGAATCTCACGCCGAAATCGGTTGTGCGTTGCTTGAGGCCGGCATTCACGTTTTAGTCGAGAAGCCGATCGCTCGGACGCTCGCGGAAGCCGATGCTCTCATCAAAAGCGCCGGCACCGGCGGCGCAATCCTGCAAGTCGGTCACGGCGAACGCTTCAACCCGGCAATGATTGCGTTACGACCGCATGTGCACGCCCCCGTCTATTTCGAAATTCACCGGGTAGGTCAATTCACCGCGCGTTCTTTGGACATCGACGTGGTGCTGGATTTGATGATTCACGATCTGGACATCGTGCAGTGGCTGGTTGGATCTGATGTGGAAGCGACGAACGTACATGCCGTCGGCATTCCCATCCTGACGAATCGCGTCGACGCAGCTAACGCCCGCATCGAATTCGCCACCGGCGCCGTCGCTAATATCACCGCGTCGCGTGTCGGCACAGAACGGATTCGCAAGATGCGTTTCTTCCAGCCGCGCGATTACGTCGTGCTCGATTACGCCACCAACTACGCTTCGATTAGCAACCTCGCGCCGCCCACGAACAGTCCCTGGCCGGGCGTGCGTACGCAAGTACTCGAGGTTAAAGACGTCGAACCACTGCGCGCTGAGATCGAGTCTTTCTTTGACGCAGCGAATAACCGATTGCTACCACTTGTTTCGGGCGAAGATGGACGCCGCGCTTTGTCCCTGGCGTTGCGAACGCTGGACCAAATTCACGAGCACACGATTCGAATCGGCGCGGCCATCAAATCTTAAGGCGCCAATCACTTTTATCCACCGGTGAAGAATCACAAGACCATCTCGACTTTCCTACTCGAGCGAATTCAGGGAGGCGACTTCCCTTCAGCCGTCTATCTTATCGCTGAACGGGGCGAGCCGGTGTTAGCCGATGCGCTCGGCGATGCGGTCCGTGAGCCACAGCAGATCTCCGCGAGTCTGAATACCATCTACGACCTCGCGTCGCTGACAAAACCTTTGGTGACCGGCTTGCTGTGCGCACGCTACGTCGATGCCGGCGCCCTCGATATAGACTTGCCGGTTTCGAACTACTTGCCGGAGTTCGCGCGGCCCGACAAAGCGACAATCACAGTCCGTCAGCTGCTCACCCACACCTCGGGCTTACCCGCGTGGCGTCCTCTGTACTTGCTGACTGACGACAAAGCCAACGTTCTCGCAGCAATCGCTGACGCGCCATTACAAGCTTCAACTGGCAAGCAGGTGATCTATAGCGACCTCGGATTTATCACCCTTGGATTCCTATTGCAGCAATTAACCGGTTCGCAGCTTGACGCTCTCGCGAATGAGGAGATTTTCAAGCCGCTGGAATTAACCTCCACCTTCTTCAATCCAAAGCAAGCCAGCCGTACCGGCATCGCCGCCTGCGAAAACGGCAACGCCTACGAACGGGACATGTGCGAACGCGATTTTCCGTCAAATCAATATGCTAACTGGCGGGCGGGCACGGTGTGGGGCGAAGTGCATGACGGGAACGCGTATTTTCTTGGCGGCGCCGCCGGACATGCAGGGTTGTTTTCGACGGCCGCGGAAACTCTCAAGATCGCGAACCAATTCATTGCGTCGCGGTCGAATCTGCTCAAAAGCGAAACTTGCGATTTGTTTCGGCAGAACATGACGCCGGGCCTGAATGAAGCCCGCTCGTTTGCCTGGCAACTCGCCGCCACCAAAGATTCAACCGCCGGTGCGAGTTTGCCGGCCGATGCCTTTGGCCATACCGGTTTCACCGGGACAAGCTGCTGGATCGACGCGCAGGCTGAACGCGTTTTCATCCTGCTGACAAATCGAACGCATCAGCGAGTACTGCCGTTCGCGAACATCAACGCGGTTCGCCGGCAATTTCACACCCTGGCCGTCGACGCGTTGTCAGACCCACCGGCGGTAGCGGGTGGTTAATCTCCGACGCGACATCGCCGGCAGGATCAACCACCCGCTACCGCAGGTGGTTCTGACTTAACTTTTTCGATCTTTCAAAGCTACTTTGTAGTAAGATGAAAAAGCCCGCCCGCTCCCCCGGCTCGTCGTCCTTCATCATGAACAAAGTTTCCACCTTCGTTTCGACTTCGCTGCTCTTCGCTATCCTGTTTTCAACGCCTTGCCACTTCGTCTTTGCTCAGGAGACGCGCGAGCGCTCAGCGTCTGCGCAGAAAAGCAGTTGGCCGACCGAATCGAAATCGGCTGTCAAAAACGCGGCTGAAAACAGCGTAACCCTGGCCGAGGAGCCGGTCATGCGGATTGCCCTGTCGACCGGCACCGGGGCGGCTACAATCTCAACTACCGCAAAACTTGTTGCAGCCTCCGATCTCGCTGATGCTAACCAGACGCTGGAAGCGACGCGCGTTCGGGTTGAATCGCGCATGCTCTCGACCTCGCGTCCCACAAGTGACCATTTATACGAGATGACGCTCGCGGTTTCCCTGCCCCGTGAAGATGCCGATCGCTTGAGCGAGTCAGTGAAACAAAGCACCGAAGAAGCGGCCCAGATAATTGCCGATTCGGCTGATAGATTTAGAGTGGTGCTGCAGAAAGAAACGACCGCTCAGGTCGAGGAAACGCGGGCAAAGTTGGACGACGCGGGTTTTGAAGTTCTCTCGGTTAAGGACACGCAGAAGCAAATCGCGAATGCGGGCAATGCGAGAAGCCCCGGCCCAACCTCAACGCTTTCAACCGCTAACAAGCTGAAATACACAGCGCGCGCAGCATCACCGACGCGGGAGCTCGTCGCCTTCGCTCGCGGCGCGATGCCATCACTCCGATCGAGTGCACCGTTGGTGTTCGCATCGAGCGACGAGAAGAATGCGCCCGTGCGCTTCAATGACAAGCCCTTCCGCGGCAAGATCGAAGTCTTTGCCAACACCCACGGAAGTGTGACCGTCGTTAACGTAATTGGTTTGGAAGACTACGTTCGCGGCGTGGTGCCGAACGAGCTTTCCTATCCGGCTTTGGAAGCTTTGAAGGCACAGGCAATTGCGGCGAGGACCTATGCCGTTAAGAACCGCGGCCAATTTTCATCGGAAGGTTTTGACCTGTTGCCCACGACGCGTTCCCAGGTCTATCGCGGCCTTACCAGCGAAACTTCGTTGACGTCGCAGGCAGTCGATCAGACCCGCGGGGTGGTCGCTACTTACAACGGCGAACCAATCAATGCTCTTTACACCTCGACCTGCGGCGGCCGGACTGAGGACGCGGAAAATATTTTCAACCAGGCGATTCCATACCTGCGCGGCCGCGAATGTGCCGTGGAAGGCAAGGCTGCTTTCGCGCCTTTCACGATCCGGAGTTCGCGCGATCTTTTTGAGATTAAGGATGAGCGCGATCTCGTATTTGCGCGCGATGTTGCTTTGCTCGCCGTCAACGGATTTTCACTGCCGGTTGATAAAGTCTCAAGCTCGTGGCTCGGTTCGCATATCTCCGAATCGGAAGCTCGGGATTGGTTGAATGCGGCAGCTCGGCTCGCCCGCAACTCGACGTTTGCAGCGCCCAATGATGCCGCCAAGGTGGGGGCATTCAGCACGGCTTTGATGGCCGCCGTCTACGCCGATCGCCGCGCCGACACGCTGCTCAACAGCGCCGACGCCGATTACCTCTTGAGCTTCCGCGACGGTGAAGACGTACCCACGACGAATCGCGCGGACGTGGCGATGCTCTTGCGTGATGGCGCGCTATCGTTGTTCGCCGATGCTACTCTGCGGCCGAAAGAAGCCATGCCGAGATCACGCGCGCTGCATGCCATTGCCCGCCTGCTCGAATCAAAGAACCTGCTGGCCTTGCAGAAAGGAACTTCCCGCCCCGCGACAAATGGCACGATGATCCTGCGATCCAACAAAGGTAAGGACTTGCCAATCGCGGTCAACACCGAAGCATTCCTGTTTCGCGAGTTCGGCGATAACCTGCATCAGATGAAATCGCTCGCGCTGGTCGGTGGCGAACCGCTTGTCTTCCACGTTAGCGCCAGGGGTCAGGTCGATTATCTCGAGGTAAGACCCGCTAACAATGGCGCCGCTGCCGATCGATTCTCGTCGCTAACCAACTGGACGGCGCAAATGAACCTCGGGGCAGTTCAAGCACGGCTCGGTCGCTCAGTTCGCGGCATCGGCGCAATTACCGATTTACGGATCGCCAGGCAGGGCTCGTCGCGCCGCGTCATCGATCTGGAAGTCATCGGCACCCAGGGCGTCGCGCATATTCGCGGCGGACGCATCCGTTCCGCGCTGGGTTTGAAAGAGCAACTATTCGTTATCGATCGCATCTACAACGAATCCGGTAACGTCGCGGCAATCATCTTCACCGGCCGCGGCTGGGGACACGGGGTCGGGATGTGCCAGTTCGGCGCTTATGGTTTGGCGAAGCAGGGCCTGAACGTCGAGCAAATTCTGAAGACCTATTACACCGGAATTGAGTTAACCAGGATGTACAACTAGCGCCGCGTCTGCCAATCAGGATGCGCTTCTCCCGCAATCAAATCATCGGGGCGATTCTATTGCTGGCCTTCATCTGGCTCGTCATCGCAATTCGATTTATCATGTCGCGGTAAGGCAAACGCTAGTTTGTATCTTCGCCGTTGTCAGAACAGTCCAAATCAGCAGCACCGCAAACTAACAGCT
Organism: Pyrinomonadaceae bacterium; assembly: GCA_044870975.1. Lineage (GTDB taxonomy): Bacteria > Acidobacteriota > Blastocatellia > Pyrinomonadales > Pyrinomonadaceae > UBA11740. The sequence continues at coordinate 6,209 of JBIOZK010000053.1, read as the reverse complement.
TGCGTCCCATCATCGCCATTGTTGGCCCGACGGCCTCGGGAAAAAGCGCGCTGGGAATCGAGATCGCGCTGCGGCTTGACGGAGAAATCATCAACTGCGATTCCGTCCAGGTCTATCAGCAGATCGAAATTGCCACCGCCAAGGTTCCCGTTGAAGAGCGACGCGGAATTCCTCACCATCTGATCGATTTTGTTTCGCCCGAGGTGACCTTCACTGCGGCTGACTGGGCGCGCGCGGCAATACGAACAATCGAAGAGATCGAAGCGCGCGGTCGCGTCCCGATGCTCGTCGGCGGAACCGGCTTCTACCTTCGCGCTTTGCGGCAACCGTTTTTTCCCAGCCCGGATACTGATGAGAATCTCCGGCAGAGACTGACGAAAATCAGGGAACGTCACGGACCTGAATGGCTGCATCGACTTCTGCGCAAGTTCGATGCAACCGAGGCGGAAAAGCTGTTCCCGCGCGATTGGCCGAGGGTGCAACGGGCCATCGAGTTCTATCTACAGACGGGTGAGCGAATCTCCGATCAACGACCGCTACGTGCGGCACCGCCGGAAGTGGCCGATCGACTCCGAATCTTTGCATTGAATCCTCCGCGTGAGGAACTGTACGCCCGCATCAATCGAAGGACTGAGCAACACTTTGCGGCGGGTTTGGTCGATGAAGTCACACGTTTGCTTAGCGAAGGCGTGCCCGCAAACTCCAGCGCGCTCGGCGCCCATGGTTATCGCAGGGTGGTTGAATATCTCAAAGGTGCGCGTTCGCTTGAGAGTGCGGTTGAGCAAACGAAACTCGACGTGCGTCATTACGCGAAGCGGCAGTTGACCTGGTTTCGCCGCGAGCCGGGCGTTGAATGGATCGCGGAATTCGGCGACGACCCGGAAGTTCAAGGGCGAGTGATCGCGCTGCTCTCTTGAAGCTGCGACATTTTTGGGACGCAATAAAAATAGTTGTAAGCTGGGATTCGCTGGTATACTGTGAACACCCGCTCTAGCATGTTAGCCGTTGAGGCGATAGTTAGTGGATTCAAAGCAGGCACCACAGAATATTCAGGACAGTTTTCTGAACCTGGCACGCCGCGAGAAGGCGACGGTGACTATCTATCTCGTCAATGGCGCAAAACTGCTGGGCCGCATTAAGAGCTTTGACAAATTCTCCTTGTTGCTTGAGACGGGCGCGCAGGATCAATTGATCTTCAAGCACGCAATCTCAACCATCTCACAGGCCCGACGCTCTACCGGCGAACTGCGTCATTCATCGATTTCAGCAGACAGCCCTCCAGATCAGCGTCACGAACCGCCTCCGGCATAATCGATCCCGCTTAGTCCCCAACTCATGGCCGGTGCTTTTATTACTTTTGAAGGAATCGACGGCTGCGGAAAATCAACCCAACTTCGCATGCTTACGGGCGAATTGCGAGCTCGGGGACTTGATGTCCTGACCACGCGTGAACCGGGCGGAACGACGCTGGGGCAGAAGCTGCGCGCCGCGCTGCTCGACGTCGAGGAACAAGTCGATCCCCTGGCAGAGTTGCTGGTGTTTGCCGCCGACCGGGCGCAACACGTGCGGACTGTACTGCGGCCGGCACTCGCTGAAAACAGAATAGTGATCTCAGATCGCTACGCTGATGCTACCGCGGCCTATCAGGGGCACGGGCGCGGATTCAAGCCGGAACTAATTCAGCAGATCATACAGTTGGCGACCGACGGCCTGATGCCCGACTTAACCTTGCTGTTCGATCTTTCAGTGCCGGAATCAGCCGTGCGCACTCGACGTCGCATCGCCGCAAAGCGAACCGACCGCCTCGACAGAGAGAAAGTTGAATTCCATGAACGCGTCCGCGACGCTTATCTGGAGATAGCCAAATCAAATCCCGAACGCGTGCGGGTTATCGACGCAAGTGGTTCGGCGCAGCATACGCATAAGTTGGTAATGGATATAGTCATGCCATTTTTGGCAGACCGAGGCGACTTCGGTAAAGAGCAAAGGGCGAAGAGCATAGCGCCAAGAAGAGTCTAACTCCCCGCGTGCCGCTCATAGCTCTCAGCTCTTAGCTCTTAGCTCTCAGCCCTTAGCTCTTAGCTCTTAGCTCTTAGCTCATAATGTTCTCTAATCTCATCGGCAACGAAGGCGTAAAGGACACACTGCGCCGACTTCTAACCAGCGGTCGTCTGCCCGGCTCGCTTTTGTTCACTGGCGATGAAGGTGTGGGCAAGAAGCTGTTTGCCCTTGAATTGGCGAAGGTCTTGAACTGCCGCAATCGCGTCGGCGTCGAAGCTTGCGATGAGTGTGGGTCGTGTAAGCGAATATCAAACTCAGCCTTTCCTCCGTTTTCGGACGCCGCCGACAACCGGGAGCGAATGATCTGGAGTGAACATGGCGACGTCGCGATGGTCCGTCCCTACCTGCAAATCATTCGAGTAAAACCAATTCGTGAATTGGAGCGGGAAGCAAACTTTCGCCCGTTCGAAGGCGCGGCGAGAGTCTTCATTATTGAAGATGCCGACTACCTGAACGACTCCGCATCCAACGCGCTGCTGAAAGTACTCGAAGAACCGCCGCCCACCAGTCATCTCATCCTGACGACCACTAACCCCACCGCCTTACTGGCGACCATCCGTTCACGCTGTCAGGTAATTCGGTTCGCGCCCGTGGCTGCGCCTGAGATTGAAGAGTTCCTGATCAACCGAAAAGCCGCTGAGCCTGCTGATGCCAGGCTTCTCGCTCGTATCTCGCAGGGCAGCATCGGCCGCGCGTGCGCCCTTGACGTAGATGATTATCGCGAAAGCCGGAGTGCAATGCTTGCTTTGCTCAAGGCGCTGACGATTACGGGAAATCGAGTTCAGCTGCTGCGCGCCGCAGAAAGCCTGGGCGCGTCGAAGGATCGCGGTGATTACGAACAGAGTCTGGCAATTCTGGAAACCCTCATTCGCGATGCCTGGGCCCTGGCGATGGGCCGACCGGCAGACACGGTTGCGAACAGCGACATTCTGAAGGAACTCGAAAAGGTTGCGGCTGAGTTACACATCGACAAGGCCGGGTCGTGGTTGTCACAGATCGAAGAACTTCGCGGCACGCTGGAAGTGAACATAAACAGGAAAATCGCCAGCGATGGACTGCTACTGAAAATGGCTGCGGCGTAGTGTCAGAAGCCCGACCGTGAGGGTGGAGCGCCTCTTTCGCAAGTTCGCCACGGTGTCGACAACGGCAAAATGCGACCTGCGAGATGCGTTGGTCTGATCTATTTAAGTGACTTTTACGAAAACCCGTTGGCTGCGATCAGGCAACGTCAGGAGCATGTCGCCCGTCGCGTTGAATCTCACTTTTATTTGATCCGACTTACCCGGATTATCTGCCCAGCGAATCTCAATGGTCTCGCTGTCTTTCACTTGGTAAGAGCCTGTGGCTACAGTTCGGTCTCCGCCGCTCGGGTCTTTCTGAAGCACGTTGATAGTCCCGTTTGATTTGAGATCCCAGGCGCTAGACGAATACTTATTGGCCCATTTTCCTACCAGCTTCCGCTGCAATCCCCAACTACAAGCAGCGCTGAAGCTCAACAAGCAAACAATCAATAGCAGCGATGTTTTTGGTCTCATATCTCGGTCTCCGTTTTGTCTCGCAACCAATCGCCCGGAAAGATAGAGATCGGTGGCGGACTGTCCGATAAAATCGCGGTTGTTGTCTTAAAGAACGGGCGAATCGAGAGTCTGGTTCGCGCCGTTCAGCCTCGCGTCCCACGTTCGCGCAAATTGTGATCGGGAAGGTTGTGAAGTTTTATGCCTTTGCCTGCGGGTCCTTCTTCATCTCGCCGGGCAGCAATCCAGTCCCATCCGCCCTTGCCTTTTGATAACACGATCCCTTGACCACCCTTATCAACTCCTGCCATTTCCTCCGGCGTAGCGTCGCGCCACGTTCCTCTCACAACGCTTGTTCCGGTGTCCCAGACGTAAGTGCCATTCGCGTTGATGGTCAATGGTCCGTTGTTACCAAAGCGTGGATTAGACCCAGCGCCGACTTTCGTAAACAGCCAACGGCCAAAGAGTTCATCGCGCATTGCGGGGGGGCCATAATTCTCATCGAGCGCGGCCGTCACATTTGACAGGGCGCCGAACTTACTCAACTCATTGGCAAATGGACCTATTGACGTATTATGAAAACTGACGCCGTGGCGCAGGATCTCGTCGCGCAGGTCTTTTAGGGCCCATTCGCGCATCGGATTCATGAATGGATCACCATCGCCCAGACGCCGCCGCAGAAAAGAAAGCACATCCTGCTGGGACATCTGTGGCCCGGCCGGCCCGTTAGCGGGCGGATCGTTTTTGCCCGGTTTAGCTCCGTTATCAACCTGATCGGGTTGAGCCGGGGTTTGGTTTCTTGCCGGTTCCGGCTGAACTGGCCGAACCGGGCGCACATCCGCCAAGTCATACGCACGATGAAAGCCTTCCGGATAAAACTGGTTAGGCTTTTCGGCGACCAGCACCTGGCTCCCACCGGGCAGCGTTTTCACGCACGTTCCCACTTCCCATTTTTCAGGCCAGTTTTGGGCCTTGTATTCGATCTGCTCGCCGGGTTTGCACTGACCGTTGGCGATAACGGCTGTCGTCATAAGTATCGTTACGAACGTTGTCAACGGGAAAAGTAGTGACCTGAGCTTCATGAAATTCTCCTCTTCTCACTGGTCTAGTTGTTATTGCTCTTCGGCTTCGTTTCTGTGATTTCAGTTGCAAGCTTTGAGCCATTGATTTTTTCGCTGGCCTGGTCGCCGGTCTTCTGAATCCTGCTCAGCTCAGAGACAGACCGAGCAGCAGAACTGAGAAGTATTTCTTAAATTGAAAAGTCATCGTTTATCTCCTCTCAAACTCTTAACTGTTAGGGTCGCTGCCGTACCGACTCGCTTGGGCGGCAACTGTTCGTTATGTATTGGTAAGACACGACGCCGCAGGAAATGTTTAGTAAGCCGGAGAGATTTCTTGAAGTCAGGCCAGGAAGGAGTTACTGAAGAACCGAGGCGCCGTCACCGATAAGCACAAATCCAGCCCAATAGAACGGGTGACGAAACGGACCGTGTCGAAGCTGATTAAGCGAGGCTTGCTGCAGCGCCCGAGCTTTGGTCATCCCAATCCTGCGCGGGTGGTTCGTGCCCAGCAGGTTGCGATGAAAGTTAATCATAATGTCCGCCGTGCTGCGCGAAGGTACTTTCCACTGGCTGGCGACGGTAGTGGGTGTGCCGGCAACAAACAGGGCCCAACTCATGCCGATCACGCCTTCGCCCGCGCCGAAGCGGCCCCGCGCAGTCTCGCACGCTGATAACACCACCATATCGGCATGCAAATCGAGATTCATCATTTCCCAGGCTTCCATCAGACCGTCTTCTTTGCTTTCCCTTGAGGGGGCGGACAAGACGACGTGCGAGTACATCGGGCTGGAATCGTCGAGCACACCGTGCGTCGCAAAGTGCAGAATCCTGAACTTACCGGCGTCGGTTTTGGCGCGCTCTTCGGTGGCCTCAGATCCGATGCTGATGCGGCTCCTTTCGGTCCCGTAAAGTTTCGCGATTTCATTGACCTCGCGCGCAGCTTCGACCAGTGAGCCCAGCACCTCATTCTCAACCGGAGCTGACGGATCGGCCAACCTGGGATTGCCGAAGGCCAGCAGCGTCGAATTCACGACACCATGGGGCGCCGCCGTTCGCCTTTTCATTCCGGCCAGCGCGGTCAGCGAGGGCGCGTATGAGATGGCGGCATCTTGCAGCACGAAATGCTCAGGAGCTGATTGCAATGCCTGAAACGGGAGGTTCCAAAGCGCAGAGCCCGGCACGATTACCAGCGACGTCTTTCCCGAAAGCACCGTGCGGGCGGGCTTCAAAAGCAGATCGTAAAGGTCGCGTGCTTCTTTATCGATCGGATCGCGGGCTGCAATTGCCTGACGAAAGTGATCGGCCCTGGCGGCGATTTCGGTGGGCTTAAGCGGCAGAGTAAAGGTTCGTATCTCGACCGGCATTGCGGGATTCACGCCGCGCACTGCCGTAAACAGGTACTGCTGGTCGCCAGCATTCACATATTCCAGCAATGCCGTTTGGCTATCGGGCAACAACTGCGACAGCAGCTCTGGGGTCAGCCTCTCAACTTCACTGCGCAAGGCTTTCAGTTCGGGATGCACGGCGTACAAACTGGCCCGGAAGACATCCAGATCAACCCGCACGCGATCCA
>JBIOZK010000052.1:0-38055 GCA_044870975.1 Pyrinomonadaceae bacterium | reverse complement strand
TTCCCCAGCGCTTGAAACTGAATTGCCATCAGCAACAGGCACCTTCTCGGGATTGAAAAGGTAAACAGCTCAAGGCATCTCGATCTGACGCTCGATCTCTACGAACGTTGCCCCAGCATTTTTTCAAATCCTCTCAAGTCATGATCGTGCCGGCCAGCTACAGGCATTACACAACCGACCCTAACTGGCGACAACGATGTATCAACTCTCATCTTTCGGGACAAATACAACCGTGAAATCAATCACACACAAAACACAAGACTCAGGCGTTGCCGTGCCGCGTGAAGTGGCGCGCAGCACTCGCGCCGCGGAACGAAGTGCGCGGGCTGGTCGCTGGGTCGACAGTCTCCGGAACTCGGACGTCAATCGTCTGTGGGCCGAACTTCACCGCATTGTCAGTAATCACCCTCTCGTGCGCGCATCGCGTAGCGCCGGCCTTCTGATCGAAGAAGGAGCCAGCAGCGCGTACACCGATCTGACGCAGGAGTTGTTCGTACAATTGCTGACCAAATCACGTTTCCAGCATTACCTCGACACCGCCATGACGGATGCCGAGATCGAATGTGAAATTGGCCAGATCGAGCTGACAAACTTATTGACCGCCGAACTGCGCAAGCGTCATCCGGAAAGCTATCGGTTGGCCCGACGCATCTCGACCTTGATTCAGTCGAGCGCAAACTTTCGCCGTTTCGACAGCAGCGGCATCGATGATGAAAACCATCGCCGCCTGGCCGACCGCGTTTATGGATTGAGCGAATGGCCCGACAAAAAGCCCGGACGCGGCAACCATGAAATGGAACAGCGCGTTCACATGATTCCAGTTCGCCAGCGCGACACCCGTATGGTTGGGTGCACCGGCGATGCGCAAATCGTGATCAGCAATTCAGATTTGGAAGACCTGATAATTTGTGTGCTGGAAGCTATCGATGCTCCCGCCGACGTTCGCAGCCTGCGCAGTCTGGTGATGTCACGGCTCCCGGTAATGGATATCTATCTCGTGCCGTTGGGTGGTGACGATCCTGATTCGGACGGGCCTTCGTACGACCCGGCAGACCTGCGTGAGAACCCGGAAGAAAGTCTGCTGAAGCACGAATCGCAGCAGGAAGCTGCCGGTTCGGTTGATAAATTTCTCAGCAATTTGCGTGGCAACGTGCGCGGTAAGATGAAGCAATACAACAGGATGGTGGGCGTTCTCTGGCACTGCTACCTGAGTACCGATCACTGCACACAATTGGAAATCGCGGCCACTTTAGGAGTTTCTGATTCTTTGGTGTCCGATTATCGGCGCCGCATTGAGCAGGAATTGCGGGCCTTATCGTTCACCGAAGTCGAGGAAGCGCGCATGTTTGAGTTGGCCCTGCGGGAGCGCGTCCGCACGATGGTCGCAGTCGAGGAAGGAATGCCGGCGTAGTTTCGCCTTCTTCAAGTGACCATGAAGTGATTAGAAGCGCGGGGCCTGCCCTGCGCTTCTTTGTTTTGATTGAGTGAGTGCCACACGTGAACCAGCGCCGTCATCTAAATCAGGATTACGAGACAGTAACACGCTCGCGGAAACAGCGATCCGCCCAACCGTCGGCGGCCGAGGAGCGCATCACCCCAGTACCAACGAACTCGAGCAAGCCGGCAGCGGTCCATCCGGTCACCCGGAACGATTTGCCCGGCGTCTTCGATGAAAGGACTTTCCTGGCGCGCGGTCACGCCCTGTCGTTCGCAACGCTTTTCTTATTCACTCTGGTTCTTTACGCGCGGCCGGCGGAATTCTATCCGTCAGCAGTGACTAGATCGCTGGCGCTCATCATCGGCGTCATCACTCTGGGCTGCTTTGTGGCGACACAGCTGTCGCTCGACGGAAGACTGACTGCGAGACCGGCGGAAGTGAATCTCGCGCTGTTATTTATGCTTGCGGGATTGCTGTCGATTCCGCTGGCGATTGATCCTGCAATTGCCTGGACCGAGTTCTCGGCAACTTTCGTCCGCGGAATTCTAATCTTCATCGTGATCATCAATGTCGTGCGCACGCCCGCGCGACTGAAAGCGATGTTGTTTCTGTCGATCGCAACCGCACTGGTTTTGAGCGTGCAGGCGATCGATGACTATCGTCTGGGCCTCAACGTTGTCGAAGGTTATCGCGCGGCTGGCCGCGGCACCGGCATTTTTGGCAACACGAACGACATGGCGTTGTTCCTGGTGAGCACCCTGCCATTCTCGGTGGTGTTTTTCTTTGCCGCAAAAGGAGGGCTGAAGAAAGCGATTCATGCCGCCTGCGCCTTGATGATGCTCTTCGGAATTGTTCTCTCATACTCACGCGGGGCTTTTCTTGGGGTGCTGGTGGTGGCGGTCTTCTTCGGCCTCAAGATTGGACGCCGCAGTAAAGTTGAAGTCATCGCCTTACTGATAGGTGGCGCGCTGGCCATGATTGTGCTGGCGCCGAGCGGTTACGGTGATCGTCTCTTATCGATCTTCCTGCCTGGTTTGGATCCAAATGGATCCGCCGACACCCGACGCGGTGAATTGTTCCGTTCGATTTACGTCGCATTGCGTCATCCGCTGCTTGGTATTGGTATGGGAAATTATCAGGCAAATATGTCCTACCACGGTCTGGTGACTCACAACTCGTACACGCAGGTCGGGGCAGAGATGGGGCTGCTGGCGCTTGGTCTATACACGATGTTCATCGTCACGCCGCTGAGAAAGCTCGCTGTCATTGCGCGCCAGGCATTCACGGCCCGTGAGAACTCTCAGTCTTACTATCTGGCTCTGGGGCTCCAGGCATCGTTGCTCGTCTTCATGGTTTCGAGCTTTTTCCTCTCGGTGGCTTACGCCTGGAACATCTATTACCTCGTCGGCTACGCGGTTTGCTTCCGGCGAATTTACGAATCAGAGACCGGACAGCTTGTGAAGGTTGAGAAGAAAAAGCAGGCGAAAGACGAAGCTGGTCTCGTCGATGCATCTGCTCAGCAACCGGCAATCGCATGAGTGTAAGAGTCATAGCTGAAATCATCTTGTCGTTGAGTGTGCTGGCGCTCATCTACACCTATGCCGGTTATCCCGCGCTGATTGCTTTGATCAGTACGTTGCGACCGCGAAAAGTTAAGCGCGCAGATTACCTGCCCTCAGTGACGATCATCATTGCGGCTTACAACGAAGAGCGGGCTTTGGCGGCGAAGCTGCGCAACACGCTCGCGCTTGATTACCCACGCCAGTTGATGGAGATCATCGTCGCCTCTGACTGTTCAAGCGATCGCACAGATGAAATCGTCAAATCGTTTCAGGGTGAGGGTGTGATACTGCATCGCCAGCCGCAGCGTCAGGGCAAAACGGCAGCGCAGAATGCCGCCGTGGAAAAGGCGCTTGGCGAAATCATCGTGTTCTCTGATGCGACAAGTCTCTATGAACCCGTGACGCTTCAGAAGATCGTCCCGAGCTTCGCCGATGAAACAGTCGGCTGCGTCGGTGGGCGATTGATCTACATCGACCCGTCTGACTCGCGCGTTGGTCGCGGCGCGAAACGTTATTGGGGCTACGAAACATTCCTGAAGCAACACGAGAGTCGCGCATGTTCGCTAATCGGCGTATCCGGATGTCTCTACGCGGTGCGGCGTTCGGCTTACGTGCCGCTTTACAACGAAGCGTGCAGCGATTTCATTATCGCGACCAAGATGATCGAGCAGGGTCTACGCACGGTGTACGAGCCTGAAGCCGTGTGCCGGGAGGAGACGAATCAGCGACACGACAATGAATTGCGCATGCGCGTTCGCATCATCGCCCAGACATTTACGGATCTTTGGCGGCATCGCGGGATGTTGAATCCATTTCGCAGCGGCCTTTATGGAGTTCAACTACTATCGCACAAAGTGATGCGATACTTTGTTCCATTCTTCCTGATGGCGATGTTTGCTTCGTCGGCCGTGCTGGCCGGCGACTCAGGTTTCTTGCGACTCTGGTTCTTCGCACAGGCGCTGGGGTACACGATCGGCGCGCTCGCATGGTTACTTGAAAACTTTGGCGTACGCAGTCGCATTCTGGCATTGCCGCATTACTTTGTTCTGGCGAATGTCGCGTCCTTGATTGCGATGTTTCAGTTCGTGCGCGGTGAGAGGTACGCGCGCTGGGAACCGATTAGATAGAGCTGAATTTCAAATCTCAAATTTGAGATTTCAAAAGACACGGTTTTCGGAGTAGACAGTTTCAAAAGAAGAAAGACACGGTTTTCGGAGTAGACAGATTTCAAAGATGAAGCCAAACGTCCTCTTTCTAATCGACAGCTTTGAGCAAGGCGGCAGCGAGCGCCAGGCGTTGCAACTGTTGACGCAATTACATGAAAGCAATTGCGTGAATGTTCGGATTGCCTGCTTGCAGGATCGCGGCTCGCTAAAGACTGAGGCTGAAGAGCTGGGCATTGGCGGGATTCACGAATATCCGCTGACAAGTTTTTACGATCTTAATTTCGTCAAGCAGCTCCGCAGGTTCGTGGCGTACATCAAGGAAAACAAGATCGATGTCGTACACACGCACTGCTTTTATACCAACATCTTCGGCATGACCGGAGCTTTTCTCGCCGGCGTGCCGGCGCGCTTGACTTCCAAAGGCGAGACCGACGGATTTCGATCGCCGATGCAGAAGCGTGTGGAGCGCATGTCATTCCGTTTGGCGCACCGCGTGATCGCGAACTGTTTGGTAGTGCAGGAGATGCTGATTCGCGAGGGCGTCAATCCTAACCGAATTATCCAGCATTACAACGGACTGGATCTCGAGCGCATTAGAGCTGCGGCTGGAACCTCGCAGGCTGACGCAACCAAGCGGTTTGGTCTGCCGGCCGATAAACGATTCATGACTATCGTCGCCAACCTTCGTAATCCGGTGAAGGACCATCCGATGTTGTTGCGCGCCGCCGCTCGGGTGCGTGCCGTGGTTCCGGATGCCGCTTTCATCATTGCCGGAGAAGGTGAGTTGATGCCGAGCTTGCGATCGCAAGCAAGTGAACTGGGAATCGGTGACGACGTGCACTTCGTCGGCCGGTGTGACGACGTCGCTATGCTGCTGCGCGCATCGCATATCGGGGTACTCAGTTCGAAAGCTGAAGGTTTCGCTAACGCGATCCTCGAATATATGGCCGCTGGTCTGCCGGTTGTCGCCACCGACGTCGGCGGTGTGCGCGAAGCTATCGCTGAAGGTGAAACCGGATTCATCGTCCCGAGCGGAGATGATCTGCAGATGGCGGACCGAATTATTCAGGTGCTCGCGAACGACGATAAGGCTCGAGCCATGGGTGCTCGCGGAAAAGTCATCGTCGAAAAGTTTTCAAGCGATAACCATCTGCGAAACACACTCGAGCTATACGAGGAACTATTGTCGAACCACTCTGTCGCCGCAATCAAAGAAGTGCCTATTGCAGCAGCGCGAGTCCCGCCTCTTAACGAACCGAACTAGCCTCCTCGAATTTCGCACAGGTCTTTCGATTTAATGGGATACCGGCGACCACACCTCAAAGATCGAAAAGCGACGCGCCGTCGTCGCTTTCTTGTTATTGGCGCATTGCTGATCCTGGCGGCTCCGCTCATGGCCTGGGCCGCTGCGCGTCTGCTCATCGTCAAAGCTGACGTCCAATCTGCCGATGCGATTGTCGTCCTGAGCGGTTCATCAACTTACGTCGAACGCGCGACGCGGGCGGCGGAACTCTATCGCGCGGGTCGTGCACCCCTGGTCGTGCTAACGAACGATGGACTAATCAGCGGCTGGGACCGTCGAGAAGATCGCAATCCCCACTATCACGAACTAAGCGCGAACAGAATGCAGGAGCAAGGCGTTCCCGCGGATCGGATTTCATTAGCGCCCGGACTGGCGTTAGGCACCTACGACGAAAGTCTGCTGGTGCGGGACTACGCAGTCTCGCGTGGCTGGAAGCGATTGCTCATCGTGACTTCCGGCTATCACTCGCGGCGGGCCTTGTGGTCGATGCGGCGCGCGTGTGAAGGCAGCGGCATCGAGATTGGCATCGACAGCGCGCCGACCGGATGGCAGACGCCCTCGCCGTGGGTATGGTGGTCGAAACGTTGGGGCTGGAAAGTCGTCGTCGGCGAGTACGTGAAGATCGTTTATTACTGGGCGAAGTATTAGAGACGAGAAGTGGATCAGCGTAAGCGCGATCAGTTGAGCGGTTTACGCGACTCAGTCGCACTCTGATAAATGCTCACGATTGATTCAAAGTATTGTTCAGGCGTGTGATTCGTCGCAAGTCGAACCGCGGCAGCGTCAGTCAGCTTAACTCCCACATCAGGATTGCGGAGAACTCGCGCGATGGCCGCGGCCAGGGCAGGCGGCTGCTTCGCCGGCACCAACAACGCGCTCTTCTGATCGTCCACGATTTCAGGGACACCCCCCACTTCGGTTGCGACTACCGGCACCCGCGCGGCCATTGCTTCCAACAGAACGTTTGGCGAGCCCTCGCTGTGCGATGGCAAAACGAACACGTCGGCGATGGCGTAGTGCGGTCGGACATCTGAGACTTGTCCGGTGAAGACAATTCGTTCCGCGAATCCGGATGCTTCGGCCAATGCCGTCAACGATTCGCGCCCGGGTCCGTCACCTACAATCAGCAGCTTGGAGTCGAGATCATGATGTGTCTGAGATAAGTCTTTGAAAGCTTCAATCAAATCTGCTTGCGCTTTCTCCTTCGACAGGCGGCCAATACAAAGGATGATCTGCTGATCGCGCGAAACTCTGAGTCGCTCTCGCAAGGTATTTACTTCGTCGGTGGAAGGCGGCGGCACTGGCCGAATCGAATTATGCTGGACGCGGAGTTTTTCTGTCGGCACGCCGGTGATGTCGGCAAGTTCGCGCGCGAACGCCTGGCACACGGTGACCACGACGTCCGCTTTCGGCAACGACCATCGGTCGAATCGATTGTAGAGACGCATCTTGCGATCGGTCGTCGTGTAGCCGTGATGAAACGCTACCCACGGACACTTCTTCCAAAGCCTCGAACGCCACATGATGAAGTGCGATTTGACTGAATTTGTGACGATGATGTCTGGCTCGCGTCGGGCGGCGACTTCCTTTAGAGCCGAAACCACGCGCAGGTCAAATCGTCCCGCTTCAGAAATTACGTCGATCTCGATTTCGGCCTTTTGCACAGCTTTGATGAAGTCATTCGACTGATGCTCTCCGTTGGAAATGCGATCAAACGTTACGATTGAACCGGCAACCGGAGGAAGGTCACTGCGTGAAGCGTATATTTCGCGCGCCGTGACATAGAAATCGATCACCAGCTTGGCGACGGCGTTGACGTTGGTGGCTTCGACGAGTGAGAGGATCTTCATTTTTGATTCACATCGTTAGACAGCAAGCTGCGGAAGTGTTCGTGCAGTTTCGATGCCAAAGTTGACCATTCATAGCGCGAACGGACAAGCGAATAAGCGACGTCGATCACCTTTCGTCTCAAGTCTGCATCGCGGACTAATCTGCCAATGGCATCGACAAGTTGCTCAGACGAATCAGCGAGCAGGACATTTTCGCCGTCCGTCACCGCCAAACCTTCAGCTCCCAATCTGGTAGACACGACGGGCACGCCGGCCGCCATGGCTTCCAAAATCTTCAGGCGGCTGCCGCCGCCAACGTTCAAGGGGACGACGGCAATGAGCGCTTCTCGGTAAAACGGCCGCACGTCGGCAACGCTGCCGGTCACCTCGACGGCTGGAATTGAAGCAAGCTCAACGATTTGCGGTGGTGGGTTGCGCCCCACGATCGTAAAGCGGAACTGCGGATTATGTTCTCGAATCGCAGGCCAGACATCGCGGGCAAAATTCGTCACGCCTTCGATGTTCGCGTGATAGTCCATCGAGCCCACGAACAGAATTCGATTTTTCTCGGACGACTGTTCGCCGGCGTAATACGCAGTGTCAACTCCGTTTTCAATTACAAAGATCCGTGCGGCGGAATTAATTGAACGGAGGCGCTCCGCGTCTTCTTTGCTGACTGTGATGTGCGCGTCAAATTCGTTCAAGGCACGCTCTTCAGCTTCGCTCATGAGCTGTGCTGTGCGACGCGCATAAGCGCGACGGGCTACATTGCGTTCGCGCTCGGCATACTGTCTCATCAAATCAGACTCGACGTTGTGCCAATCACAGATGATGGGGGGCGCATTTGCCGCTCGAAGCGTTGCCAGGTAATTCATCAGATGGATACTCTCAACCTGAATCAGATCGAAGCGCTCGGTTGTCAGCAACCGTCCTAATGCTTCCCGCATGTCATTGGTCGTGTAATTCAGCAACGGCAGAGGCGTGCGGCCAAGCGCACCGCGAAGGATGTTGCCGAGGGAATATCTTTCATCTCGCGGCACCGTCAGAATCCGCTGATAGGCTTCGCTTAGTTTCCCTTCGGAGGTATCAGATCCGAACGCGACTAACGTTACATCGATCCGGGGTGCGAGCGCCCGCGCGAGCTGGTAATTGCGCAGCTTTGCGCCGGTGTCGAGCGGCCAGGGCACTCGGGGCGCAACTTGCAGCAGTCGTACGCGGTTGACGTTTTTTGTCAGTTTGGTCTCCAGGCGGCGGGTCTCGAAGACCCAGGTTAGATTCTAGCCGACAAACGCTGCTCAGCTCTTCAGAATTTTTCGTTCTACGGCCAAAATAGTGCTGGATTTATCCTCAGTCGAGACCGCATAATGTTGATGGCAGTTTTCCCCGCCCCGGATACCTCACCACAGGGATCCAATGAACGATAACTCCGCATGACCTCAGTCGAAAGTACAACTGTGCCCCAGTTCGTCGATGATGAGCGCAATCATCATTTCCGAACCGATCATCTGAAAGCTGACCTGGGCAAGCGCTCTGCGCGCGGCGGCGCCGTTACCTTTGCGGCGCAGGTCTGCAAGTTTGCCCTGAGCATGTCGTCCGCGATTGTGCTCGCGCGCTTGTTGACGCCGCAAGACTACGGGCTGATTGGCATGGTCGCAATTCTCGTCGGCTTCCTGGGAATGTTTCAGTATCTCGGTTTGTCGACGGCGACAATTCAATGGTCAGAACTTACTCACGCACAGGTCAGTGCACTTTTCTGGATGAATATTGCTTTGAGCGCGGCGATTATGTTGCTGACGATTGCCGTCTCGCCGCTGGCGGCCTGGTTCTATAAAGAGCCGCGGCTAATTGGAATCACGATTGGCTATGCCGTGAGCATCCTCATCACCGGTCTTTACATTCAGCACGAAGCGATTCTAATTCGACAGATGCGTTTTGCGATCACCGCAGTCATAGAAGTTTCCGCGATGGCAATCGGCCTGGGCGCCGCCATCGTCGCGGCGATTTACGGTGCACGATATTGGGCACTCGTAATCAATCAGTTTGTCCTGGCCGTCATCTCTGTTATCGGAATGTGGGCAGCGTGTCGCTGGCGGCCGAGCTTACCCCGACGCGGTGCAGCTGTTCGTTCCATGCTCACGTTTGGCGGCAATGTCACCGGCTTTAATGTGATGCAGTACTTCGCGCGGAACGCCGACAACGCGCTGATCGGAAAATTCTGGGGCGCATATCAACTCGGTCTTTACTCGCGGGCCTATCAAATGCTGCTGATGCCGATGCAGCAGATAAATGCGCCGCTCGCGGCCGTTGCCGTGCCCGCGCTGAGTCGTCTTTCCGACTCACCTGAACGCTATCGCGATGCGTATCTGAAGATTCTCGAAAAGCTGGTGATGATTACGATGCCGCTGGGCGCGCTCATGATCGCCACCTCGGATTGGCTCGTACTCTTGTTGCTGGGGCCGCAGTGGAAAGAGACGAGCACGATCTTCATGCTGCTCGGAATCGCCGCGATGATCCAGCCGGTTACGAAGACTTCGTGGTGGCTGTTTTCAACCCAGGGACGTTCGCGGGACTTGTTTCGCTGGGGCGTCATCAGCGCCGTGATTGCGGTCGGTTCGATCGTCGCGGGACTGCCATGGGGCGCGAAGGGAGTGGCCGCCACTTACGCCATCAGCGATCTCTGTTTCGCGACTCCGCTGTTGTTCTGGTATGTCGGCCGGCGGGGTCCAATTCGCGCGTCCGATTTCTACCGCACCATCACGCCTTCAGTCGCAGCTTCGTTGTGCGCGCTGGGAGTAGTTGTGATTGCGCGGCCCTGGTTGACGACTGTTTCGTGGTTGATCGCACGTCTAAGTCTTTCGTTCGCGATTACTGTCGCCGTCGCGCTCCTCGTCTTTTCAGCTCTTCCTACCGGGAGGAAGGCAATTCGCAACCTGACGGAAATCATCCTCTTGATCGTCAAACGCAACCCTCAGTCGTTAACTGCTGCTGCTTTGAAATGACGTCGATGCTGAAGAAGCTCAAACAAGTTACGCTGCGAAGTTTGAAGTCGACTGGCGTCTCCGCGTTGGTGCGCGACAGCCGTTGGCGTCGTCAGCGTCTGCTGATTCTCGCTTATCACGGCATTTCAATGATCGATGAGCATGAGTGGAACGGCTCGCAATACATGTCGCCCGAAACGCTGCGCGCGCGCATGCAGCAGCTAGAGCGTTCGCAATGCGCGGTGCTGCCGTTGAGTGAAGCCCTTGAACGGCTTTATGAGAATGATTTGCCCGATCGCGCGGTGGCCTTGACGTTCGATGATGGCTTTGCAGATTTTTACCATCGCGCACACCCGGTGATTGGCGACTTCGGTTTTCCGGTGACGCTCTACCTCACCACGTTTTACTCCTATTACAACCGGCCGGTTTTCGATGTGATGTGTTCCTATCTGCTCTGGCGGGGACGTGCACACACGTTGGGGGCCAAAGAGTTCAGTGGCGAAGACGCGCGGGTGAACCTGTCCACAAACGACGCTCGCGAGGCGGTGTTGAAGAAGATTCGCGACTTTGCGGAACAGCAAAAACTGTCGGCTGAAGAAAAGGATGCCCGAGCTGCCGCCCTCGCGGCGCATCTCGGGGTTGATTATGACGAACTGCGGAAGCTTCGGGTGATACACAACGTTACGCCTGCCGAAGCCAGAGAACTGTCGCAACGCGGCGTCGACGTGCAATTGCACACGCATCGTCATCGCACACCGCTCGATCGCAATCTGTTTCGGCGGGAGATTGACGATAATCGCGATCGCATTACCGAGATCACGGGTAAGCATCCTCATCATTTTTGTTACCCGAGCGGCGTCTACGCGCGCCGATTTCTGCCCTGGCTGGAGGAAGCCGGAATCAAATCGGCGACGACCTGTGAAGTAGGGTTTGCTTCGCGCGCCTCGCATCCGCTCCTGCTGCCGCGTTTCCTCGACAACAACACGATGGCCCCGATCGAATTCGAAGCCTGGCTCACGGGAGTGTCAATGGCTTTGCCCCGGCGTCCTTCGCCGGTACGCAGGCTCGCAGGAGAACACGTATGACGCTCATTGCCGGCATCTTCAGTCGTCGAAATCGTCCTCTGCCGGACTCCGTGTGTTCCAGCCTCGGCCGTTCGCTCTCTCGTAATCCATCTGACGAGGTTCACGAGGTTCGATACGCGAATGCCTATTTTGCGCAGATCGATATCAGAGCCTTCTCGAAATCCGGAACCTGCACCGACGAAGAACGCAATTCATCCTGGATGACTGGCGAAGCGCTACTCAGTAACCAGACGGCTGATCTGCGATGCGATGAGCTACGACTTCTGCATGACGAATGTCTACAGAGTAATTGGGACATTTTCAAACACGCAGAAGGACAATTCTGCTTTGTGCAATATCGGCCCGCGAACGGCGTACTCACACTGGTAACCGATAAAGTCGGCGTACGGCCGCTGTACCTTTGGTTTGATGACGAACTGGTTATCTTCGCCAGCACTCTTCGTGTTCTGGAAGAGTGTTCCTTGGTGCCCAGGCAGATGGACATGCAAGCGGTAACTGAGATGGTCGCTTTCGGCACGCCGCTCAGCGAACGCACACCTTATGTCGGTGTTCGCCTGGTAAATGGCGGACAGATCGTCGAACTCACCGGAGACACGGTTGAGACACGTAGCTACTGGCAGTGGGATCAAATAGAGACTGCGAACGATTTCGAAGAAAACCGTTTGCAACTCATTCACGATCGTTTTCAGGCCGCCGTTGAGCGGCGCATTAAGAATGATACGGGAACTGCGGCGTACCTGAGTGGGGGGCTCGATTCGCGTTGCGTGGTCACCGCGCTGACGCAGCAACATTTGCAGGTGCACAGTTTCAACTTCGCCGCGACGGGAACTCAAGACTATCTGTTCGGAAATGACTTTGCTGCCCGAATTGGTTCGCATCATCAAGCCCTGCCCAAAGAACTCGGCGACAGTGCGCCTGATTATTCACATCTGATGGCCCGCGCTTTGGCGCAGTCAGACATTTGTCACGAACGCCCGCAATTGGTCTGGTCGGGCGAAGGCGGCAGCGTCCTGCTGGGTGGCGTTCACCTGAATGGACCCTTCATCGAATCAATCCGTCAGGATCAATTTGAGCAGGCGCTCGATGAGTTTCTCGCGTTCGAGCAGATGCAGATTCCCGCAAAATTATTCCGTCCCGATATTTTCGCGAACGTCAACGCCATGACTAAGCAGGGACTGCGAGATGAATTGAAATCATTCCAGTGCGCCGACGCCGGTCGCAAATTCTATCTGTTTGTGATGCTCAACGATCAGCGCCGCAAGCCGGGTGCTCACTTCGAGAATCTTGATCTCCATCGCCTGGAGTGGCAGTTACCGTTCTTTGACGGAGCATTTCTCGAAGCGGTGATAGCGACGCCGCTCGACTGGTGTTTGAGACATCAACTCTACGTCAAGCTGTTGAAGCTGTTCCCGCCGGCGGTTAGTGAGGTTCCGTGGCAGGCTTACCCGGGTCATCAACCTTGTCCGCTCCCGGCCGCCGCGGAGCTCAACTATCAATGGGACCATTCCTATCGCGCTCAGGAAGAGGCATCGCGGAAGCAGGAAGTTGTCGAACAAGCGTCGGCGTTGCTGCGCTCGGCCGATTTTCCCGATCAGCTTTTGGTTAAGAGAAATTTGCGGATGGCGAAATGGGCGCACGCTGCCGGCTGGCGTGATTACCGTTACGCGATCGAAGCCGCGCACACTTACTACTCCTACTGGAAGAAGTGCGGCGGCAACTTCAGCTTGTCAGTTTCATGACGCCACGGAAGATGAATTCACAAATTACATTGGGATCGCTCAAGCAAATCGTGCCGGCGCCGCTCAAACGCGCCGCTCGCGACATGCAGTCGCAGCTGAGATTGCGTCGCGCGATTGAGCGCATCGCAAATCTCCCGTCAGGAGAACTTCCCACGGCCGAGATGCTGATCGACTTGCAGAATGGCTGGGCGAACGATGGTTTTGCGGCGCGAATAGATTTGCTGTTGGAGGTAGCGAAACAAGCCGCGACTACTGCCGGCCCGATTATGGAGTGCGGCAGTGGCATCACCACGATTTTGATGGGATTGCTCGCTGGTCGTCGCGGTGTGAAGACCTACGCGTTCGAACACATCGATGAATGGCGGATACGCGTGCTCAAAGCGATTACGCAATTTCGAATTCCAAACGTCGAGATCCTGCACACGCCTCTCTGCCAGTACGAAGGCTTCGAATGGTATGACGCGCCACTTACTGATCTGCCGGCGAAATTCTCTTTCGCATTGTGTGATGGGCCTCCGGGAGAAACGCTCGGCGGACGCTATGGACTCTTGCCGGTGATGCGCGATCGCCTGGCTGCAAATGCCGTGGTCATCCTCGATGACACGGAACGTGAAGGCGAGCTGGAAGTCTTGCGCCGTTGGCAAAGCGAATCGTCGGGCGAGGTGACGATGCATGAAAGCCCCAACGGATCCTTCGCGCGTTTGACACTTACCAGCCCCGCCGCGGCCCGGAGCGTCGAATCGCCCCAGGTCAGCGTCGTCATTCCCGCCTACAACATCGCGCCATACATTGCCGAGACACTCGGCTCAGTCTTCGCGCAGACCTTCACCGATTTTGAAGTGATCGTGGTCAACGACGGTTCTCCTGACACGGAAGAGTTTGAACGCGCACTGCAGCCGTTCCTTGACCGCATTGTTTATCTAAAACAGCAGAATGGCGGCGCGAGTGTCGCCCGTAACGCCGGATTGCAGGCAGCTCGAGGAGAATTTGTGGCCTTCCTCGATGGCGATGATCTTTGGCTGCCGAATTATCTGCAAGAGCAGATGAAGTTTATCCAAACGCGCGGCTGTGATCTGGCCTGTGCCGATGCGACTTTCTTTGGAAATTCCAACGATCAGGCTCCCAGCTACATGGTCGCCTGGATGGACGATGCCCCGGAGGTGGGCGACTTCGATTTTCTGGAACTGGTTGACGCGAAACGCAGCGTGATTACCTCTGGCGTCGTCGCCCGGCGCCACACGATTATCGACATCGGATTGTTCGATCCTGATTTGCGTCGCGCACAGGATTTCGACTTGTGGTTGCGTCTGGCGTGTGCCGGACATCGTCTCTCGTTCCAACGCAAAGCGCTGCTGAAGTATCGCTGCCGGACTGATAGTTTGTCCGGCGGCGTGATCAATTCGCATCGCCGCGAGTTGCGCATTTTCGATAAGATCGAGCAGTCGTATGAGCTGTCGGCCGAACAGCGAACCCAGGTCGTAGAGACGATCAGAAAGCGTCGCGCCCTGCTGCAATTCGAGTTGGGAAAACTCTATGCAGCGCGTGGCGAGTTCGAACACGCTCACGAATCGTTTGCCGATGCGCAGCGGCTACAACCCAGCTTGAAAAGACGTATCGCTCTGTCCCTGATTCGCCTCGCGCCGCAAGCAGTGCGATCGATCTGTTCACGTCGGTATCGCCAATCATGAAAGTCATCAACGAATCGGAACTGAAAATGAACCCGTCGCGGAAGCCCGTCCGCATGGCGTCCGTCGAGGCCCTGTTTGCCGAGCTGGACACCAACGGCCTGGTAGTGCTGCCGTCGATAGTGTCCGACGAGCAACTGCGCGAGATGCAACACGCGTTCGCGGCGAAGCTTCAACATCTGCGTTGGAACAACATCGATGGTTACGAACGAAACGAAGTCTACCGGCACATGATCGAAGATGTGCTGTTGCTGTCGCAGGGGTTTGTCGATCTCGCGCTGCATCCGCTGGTGAAGGCGATTCTGTCGCGCTACCTCGGGTCTTCTTATCAACTGACCGAAGCGAAGGGCTGGAAGTCTTTGCCGACGAATTATGATTTTCACGGCTGGCATGGGGACAGGTGGTATGAGCAAAAAGAAGGCGCGCCGATTCATCGCGAAATCAAACTCGCCATGTATTTGACCGATGTACGCAGCGGCGCATTCCGGTTCATCAAGGCGACCCATCGCCAGCAGCACCCGCACAGCCTGTCCCACGCAGAGGTCGATTCCCTACCAGTGTCGGATCAGGTTGAGCTGAAAGCGCCGGCCGGAACCGTATTTATGTTCGATACATCGATCATTCACCGGCAATCGATTCCGCTGCTCGAGGATCGCCAGGCGATCTTCTACGCCTATCACGATCCGGGTGTCGCCTTGCAGCAGGAGGACGTCGATTACTATCGTTATCATCCGCTGCTGCTGAACGCAGCTTTCCTCGGCGAACTGTCGTCTGAGGATCAACGCATCCTGGGTTTCGGCGACAAGCGAAACTACCAGGCCTGTTTTACCAGAACTGAAAAGCCCAGGCGGCTCCATCGCCTGATGACCTCCGCTAACGGAGCGCAACTGCGCCTGCAAGCGCTGGCTCAACGAATCAGCGCGCGTCTTCAGCGCATCTTCTAACTCAGATTATGCCCACTCTCGTTTCAGTATTTGGGGTTGAGCCGCGCCGCATTGGCGGCACTGAGATGTTTGCGCGCGAACTTTCGGCGCAACTCGGCGAGGAAGGCTGGCACAGCGTGTTGTGCTTTTTGTCGGAGCCCGAAGGTGACGTGCGGCGCTTTCTCGAGCTGCCGAATGTGTCGTTCGAAACGCTGCGAAGTTCAACTGAGGGCGGGCGTCAGGCATATCGAGATTTGTTCGGCATCCTGAAGAAATACCGAGCCGACACGTTGCATCTTCACTTCGTCAGTTTCCTCACGCTGTATCCATGGATTGCCAAACTCGCCGGCGTGCGGCAGGTGTTCTTCACTGACCATCACTCGCGTCCCGCAGGTTATGTCCCGCGCCGCGCGCCGCTCTGGAAGCGAGTCGCAGCGCGGATGGTTGGTTGGCCTTTGACCAGGGTCATTTGCGTTAGCACTTACGGCTATCAATGCATGACGACCGTGAATCTGTTGCCGAGTGGGCGCTACGAGATGGTTTACAACGGCATCGATCTCGCTCGGGTCTCGACAGACAACGGGGCCAGCGCCCGATTTCGCGAGCGCTTTGCGATTCCGGAAGATCGGAGACTGGTCGGTCAGGTCAGTTGGATAATTCCCGAAAAGGGAATTGCTGATTTTCTTGAAATGGCCCGGTTGGTGCTTGCGCGGCGAAATGATGTGCAATTCGTGCTGGCTGGCGAAGGCGCACAACGCAGTCAATACATGAAGGACGCGGCGGCGATGGGCCTGGGCGATCACATCACGTTCACCGGCTTGATCGATGATCCGTTTGGCGAAGGTGTCTTTCACGCATTCGACGTCGTCTGTCAATTTTCGCGTTGGGAGGAAGTATTCGGCTGGATGATCGCCGAGGCCATGGCGCATGAAACTCCGGTTGTCGCCACGCGCGTCGGTGGAATTCCCGAGCTGATTAGCGATGGCCACTCAGGTTATCTGGTCGAGCGCGGGGATGTGGAAAGCATGAGTCGCCGAGTGCTGGAGCTAGTGAACGATTCGGCATTAAGAACTCAGATGGGCCGCGCCGCGCGCCGAACTGTGGAAGCCAAATTCGACCTGGCAACGAATGTTGCCCAACTAATCGAATCGTACGGAATTAGCGTATCAAAAGCCCAAACGTCAGGGATGCCTGCGTCGGTCAGCCTGTCTCATTCTCAGGCAAAGCTAGCTGACTCAGGGAAATCACCCGCGATTAATCCTTTACTTATTCTGGAGGACAAGTCCTAACCTCCGGTCCCCAATCGACGCCGCAAGGTTGCCCCTTTGGTGTTGTTATAACGATGAGTGCCTTCCCCCGAAAATTTCTTCAACCGATCACGATAGCCGTCGCTTTGGCCTTTGTCTATTTCTCAGTCCTGCTGAAGCTCGGCAATGACTGGTGGCACGACGAGAATTATTCGCACGGTTTGTTAATTCCGTTCGTGGTGGCTTTCATTCTGTGGCAGGAGCGAAAGCGTCTGAGTGAAGCCAGACGTGATTCGTGGATTTGGATCGGCTCAGGCGGCATCGCGATATCGCTCTTGATGCTGTGGGCCGGGACCGCCGGTGCGGAATTGTTCGTGCAGCGCGTGTCTCTGGTGCTGATGCTCGTCAGCGTCGTCATCTATTTCTTTGGCGCGCGCATCATTCAACTCCTGGCGATCCCGTTTTTCCTGTTCGTGTTATCGATTCCGATTCCGCAAATTCTCTTCAATCGGGTCGCCTTCCCTTTGCAGCTTTTCGCCTCGCGGTGCGCCGTGTCGGCGATGTGGTTTCTCAACATCCCGGTTTTGCGGCAGGGCAACGTGATTGAAATGATGCCGCGCGGCGCGACGGAAACCAAGCGGCTCGCGGTCGTCGAAGCCTGTAGCGGCATTCGCTCGCTGATGACTTTGATTACGCTGGCGGTTATTTACGCCTATTTCACGAAGTCCAAAGCCGACCGTTCCGGCAGCGATAACGGAAAAGGATCTCAGCCCAAGCTTCGCGCGACATTGTCGAGCGTTGCTTTTTGGCGAGGGCTCGTTCTGGTCGTTTCCGCCGTGCCGATCGCGATTTTGACGAATGCGGTTCGCGTGAGCGGCACCGGCGTACTGGCGCATTACTACGGCACGCGGGTGGCGGACGGCTTCTTTCATTCATTTTCAGGATGGGTGGTTTACATCGCGGCGGCGCTGCTGCTCTTCGCGACCGCCTGGGTATTCGATCGAATAGTTCCCATGATCCAAAAGATGTTTAGCAGCGGGCTACCACCCGCTTTGTCTGGCAGTAGCCCGACTCTAAACGAGGTTCGAGTTGAGTAGAAATGAAACTGCGATCAATTACAGCCCGATTTTGGATCCTGTTCGTCGCGCTCATCATCAGTGGCGCGGTCGTCAACACCTGGGAACGCACCGGCGAAGCCAGAGTCTCGCGCAAATCGCTCAAAGAGTTTCCGGCAAAATTGGGGACCTGGGAACAGTTAGGCCGGGAACTCCGGTTCGATGACGAAACCGAAACCATTCTGCGCGCCGACGATTACCTCGCGCGCAACTTCAGCACTCAAGGCCACGTGGTTTCGCTTTACGTCGGTTATTACGCCACGCAGCGCACCGGCGCGACCTATCACAGCCCTTTGAATTGCCTGCCAGGTTCGGGTTGGGTGATGAATGAAGGCGGCACCCTCACGGTCAAGCGGCAGGATGGTTCATCCTTCAAAGCGAATCGTTACGTGATTCAAAAAGGGACTGAACGCGCCCTCGTCATCTACTGGTACCAGGGTCGCGGCCGCAGCGTAGCGAATGAATATTGGGACAAGATGTACACGGTCCTCGATAGTGTCGCGCGGCGCCGCTCTGACGGCGCGCTGGTACGCGTGATTGCGCCGATTGAATCATCGACAGAAGATGCCGAGAAGTTGGCATCAGACCTCGCCTCAGAAACCACGAGGGAGTTACCCGCGTTCGTGCCTAACTAAGTGGCAGAAACCCGACCATCAGGGAGGGTGCCATTCAGATCCACTCACTTCAAAGAAATGGGCTGCCTGAGCACCCTCTTTCTGAAAGAGACTCCCTATTAACCCTTTCTTATCTATGACTCGCAGTGCAAGCGAGTGACGTTTTTTGACACTTTTTCAATTCGCCGACTGCGACCTTCGGAAGCATTGCCCGCCGATGAAGACAACCGCTGAGGCGACCGAACCGAGCGTTAACGCCATGTCGCAAACTGACAGTTTGCGTTACGCGCTCACGGAGACTTTATGAAAAATCACGAGTGCCGCCGAAACTTCTCTACCCTTTTTCTGCTCATCGTCCCTGTCGTCTTTGCGCTGTTCATTGGCGCGTGCACGACCCCCGAAAAAGCCAAAGCCCAGCATACAGCTCGCGGTCAGGCCCTCCTGAAAGACAAAAAATTTCAGGATGCCGCGCTTGAGTTTCGCAGTGCGCTGCAAATCGACGAGCGCATGGCTGATGCGCATTGGGGCCTGGCGCAGGCCTACGAGGGAATGCAGCGCTTTCAGGAAGCTTTTGACGAGATGAAGCAGGCCGTCGAGTTGGACGCGAATAATCTCGACGCGCGCGTCAAGCTCGGCAACTATTTCATTGCCAATTCCCGGCAATCTGCAGCTTCCGTCTCCGAAGCCGAACGGCTGGCCCAGCAAATTCTGCAAAAAGATCCCAACCACATCGAAGGTCATATCCTGATGGGCAGCGTTTTGTTCGCCCAGGGTAAGAAGACCGAAGCTCTTCAGGAACTGAATCACGCCGTGGATTTGAATCCGCAGCGCATTGAATCGTACCTGAGCCTGGCGCGCTTCTATGCCTCGATGGGCGATAAGGACACCGCCAATGCGACCTACAAGCGCGCGCTCAGCGTGAATAACAACTCGGCAATGGCGCATTACGAATTTGGCAAGTATCTGGTGCAAACCAATCGCACCGACGAAGCCGAAACTGAATTTCAAACAGCGGTTCAGGTTGAACCCAGCAACCGCGATGCTCGTTTCGTGCTCGCCAGTTTTTATCTCGTCAACAAGCGTTACGGAAAGGCCGAGGAGGCTTACCAGGCGCTTGCCCAACTCGACAAAGACAAACCGGAAGGCCGCTCAGTGCTCGGCGACTTTTACGGCGCGACGGGCCGGCTTGATGAAGCTATCGCGATCTATAAGGAAGTTGTCGCGAACTCTCCCGACTACACGCAAGGCCGTTATCGTCTGGCTGAGTTGCAATTGAATCACGGCGATCTGAAGAATGCCGCTGCTGTCATTGACGAAATTTTGAAAAAGGATGCGACGGACCGGCAAGCAATGGTTCTCCGCGCGCGCATCGAGATGCAAAGCGGCGACACCATCAGCATGAAAGCCGCGATTGCGGACCTTCAGGAAGTGCTGAAGCAGGAACCCAAGTCGCGTCCGGGATTGTATTTCATGGCTGAAGCGAACTTCCGCAGCGGTCAAATTGATCAAGCGCGGGCGTTCGCCGGCGATCTGGAACGCAATTACCCCGAATACCTGCCGGCCAAAATGATGCAGGCCCAGATTAACCTGGCGACTGGTGATGCGAAGGTTGCTTCGCAAATCACGTCGCAACTACTGGATCGCCTTGCCAAGGCCACCCCGGATCGCGAAATGACTCCGCAGATGTTGGCGGAGATGCGCGCGAATGCCTTGATGGTCCACGGCTCAGCGGCCTTACAGATGCGCGACACCAAAACGGCGCGTCAGGACTTCATGCTGGCGCATGAAGCCGCGCCGAAGAACCCCGACATCCTGGTAAATCTTGCCGGCGTCGCGCTGGCGGAAAACAAAGTCGATGAAGCCGTCGGGTTTTACAACAACGCTTTGACCATCGACGGCGCAAACTTCAATTCGTTGAGTGGTTTGCTCACCATCTACGCGGCGCGCAATCAAACTTCCCAAGCGCACGCCCGCATGGATCAATCGATTGCGGCCCAACCGAATAACGCCGGTCTGCACTTTCTCAAGGGTCAGGTGTACGGGTTTGAAAAGAACGCGGGCGGCGCCGAAGCTGAGTTTCGTCGCGCGCTGGAAATCGATCCGAACTATCTGGCCGCCTACTCAGCCCTGGGTGCGATGTTCGTCAACACGAACCAGCAGGACCGCGCGATCGCCGAATACACCAAGATCGTCGAACGCCGTCCCGACAACGCCGCGGCCTACACGCTGATCGGCATGCTCGAGATGAACCGCCAGAATTACGATGCGGCCGTGGACAATTACCGCAAAGCGCTGGCGAAAGACGAGAACGCGATTTTCGCCGCCAACAATCTGGCCTGGCTCTATGCCGAATACGGCAAGGGCAACATGGATGAAGCCGTGCGTCTGGCCCAGAGCGCAGTGCAGTCCAGCCCCGGCGTCCCGAGCTTCTCAGACACCCTCGGCTGGGTCTACTACAAGAAAGGTCTCTACAGCGCGGCGGCCGAGCAATTGAAGAAGGCCATCTCGATCGATGAGCAGGCCGCGCGTCGCAGCAATGGTTCGCCCACGCCCGCCTACTATTTCCATCTCGGCGTGGCGCTTCAGGCAAACGGCGATAAAGCCGGCGCCCGCAAACAAATCGAAACTGCTTTGCGCCTGGGTGAGAAGACCAACTTCGCCGAAGCCAACGAAGCCCGCAAGGCCCTGGCGACGCTGTAGTGGCACAGACTTCAGTCTGTGATGAACAGACTTGAAGCCGTGCCGCTCAACACAGACTGAAGTCTGTGCCACAAGGAGCAAATTCATGGCTGACTTTCGACCCCGCAAACTCGGCGAATACTTGGACATCCTGCGTAAGCGCAAGTGGATGATCATTTTGCCTGCCATCGCGGTTGGCCTGGCCATCGGGTACGTCGTTTATCGGCTGCCCGACCTTTACGAATCGACTACGTTGATTGTCGTCAAGCCCTCGACGCTACCGAACAGCGTCGTGCCGACGATTACCGAAGAGTCGCTGACGCGAGAACTCACCAGCATCTCGCAAGTCGTAACCAGTCGCAGTTCGCTCCAGCCTTTGATGGAGAAGTACGACCTCTACAAGGACGAGCGCCGCCGCGGCGAGCCGATGGAACTCCTGATCGATCAGATGCGCAAGCAGATCAAGGTCGAGGTGAATACCAGCCGCAACGAGATCACGAACGGCTTCAACATCACCTATCGCGGCCGTGATCCAAAATCGACCCAGGCCGTCGCCGCTGAACTCGCCAGCAGATACGTAGACGAACAGACCAAGAACACCAGCAACGCCGGCACTTCCGCAAAGCAATTCATCGAAGAGCAGGTGCGGCAGGCCAAAGAGGATCTCGACACGATCGACGCGCAGCGGCTGAGGTACCTGCAGGAGAACATGAACAACCTGCCCTCGCAATCGCAGGCTTTGGTTGGTCGCTTGACCGCGTTGCACGAAGGGCAGAAGGCAATCATCGCAGAGCTGGGACGCTCGCGCGATCTGGCCGCGGCTTATCGCAGCCAGCTCGCGGACATCAGCAAGAGTTACGACCAGGAACTTATTCTCAGCGCGGAGAATACGACCGATCCGAAGACGACTCTGGCCTGGGCCGAACTGGTTCGCCGCCGCTCAGAATTCGAGGGCGACCTCCAGATGATGCTGACGCAATTGAAGGAAAAAAATCCCGACGTGATTGCCAGGCGCAAACAGATCGAGGACATCAAGAAGCAGCAGGACCTGATGATCCAGGAATGGAAAGACAAGATCGAAGAGCGCAAGCAGAAGCTCCAGCAGTTAAGCGACCCGCGCATTCTCAGCCTCAAGACGCAGATCTCGACTTTAGATAGCGACGTCGAGCGCCAGCAGAAATTGTTGAGCGAAACCAACCAACAGATTGCTGAGCTCGATGGCCGCATCAACGCCATTCCGAATGCGGAGGTCGGCATCGAGGCGATCGACCGCGAATATCAAACCAAGAAAACGAATTACGACAACCTGCTGATGCAACAGCAGAAAGTCGTCATCGGCGCTGACGCCGTGAAGGACCAGCAAGGCAGTGGCATCAAGGTCGTTGACCCGGCCAACTTGCCCGAGCGTCCGGTCGCGCCGAAGCGATTCATGCTGACGGTCGTTGGATTTGGCATCGGCTTGATGTTTGGTTTGCTGCTGGCGGCCGCTTTTGAATTTCGTCGCTTCTTTACGATTCAAACTACGGACGATGCGAAGCACTACACGAATCTGCCAGTGCTCGCGACCATTCCGGAATTGCTGACGGCTACTGAAGCTCTGGCGGTTCCGCGTCGCCGGACCCTGGCTATGGCCGTGGGAATCATTTGCACGATCGTAGCGACCCCGGCGCTGGCCTTTGCGCTCCGCATCACGCATCTGTTCGACAAGTTTCTGACTTAGCAACGCAAACTCTCAGCTTGCGGTAACCCCGGAGGAAGACATGTACACCGAATTTTATGGACTGAAGGAATTGCCTTTCGCGCTGACACCCGACCCGCGCTTTATTTACTTCACCCCGTCGCACACCGAAGTGATGGCTAACCTTCATTACGGTATCGAAAGCGGAAAAGGATTGATCGTCGTCACGGGCGAAGTCGGCACCGGCAAGACGACCATGCTGCGTTGGGTCATGAAGCGGCTGGATCGCTCGGTCATGGTCGCCTACATGTTCAATCCCCGCCTTTCAGTCACCGAGTTTTATCAGCACCTCGCGACCCTGTTCGACGTCCGCAACTGGGAAACCAAATCGGATCTGCTGTTTGAACTGGGCAAGGTACTCGAGTCACGTCATAGTCGCGGCTTGCGCACCGTGCTCATCGTTGATGAAGCCCACGGCTTATCGACGCAGGTGCTGGAAGAAATTCGGCTGCTCTGCAATTTTGAATCAGACACCGCCAAACAAATACAGATCGTGCTTACCGGACAGCCTGAACTGCGCGAGGTCCTCAACAATCCGGAGCTGCGCCAGCTTAAACAGCGCGTCGCTCTGCGTTGTGAGATTAAAGCTTTGCCGACAGTCGAAGAGACCAACCATTACATTAAGTCACGGCTCCAGGTCGCCGGCGCTGCTCGCGAGATCTTTTCGCCGGGCGCGGTCGATTACATATTCCGTTGCACGTCGGGAATTCCGCGCGCCATCAACAACGTTTGCGACAACGCGATGCTGAACGGTTTCGCTGCGAGCGAACCGATGATCAGCCGCGCGATGATTCAGGAAGTCGCCGAAACCTTCGACATCCTGCCACGAGCTTCAAAGACGGAAGATCCTGAATCACAGGCTCGAGTTTTCCCGGCTGCCAGTCGAGCCGAGCTGTGGTCCATGGGGAACGGCAACGGGAATGGTCACAGTCATCGCACCGAACCGGAATCGCCGGAGTTCGTGCGTATTCCCACTTACCCCGAAGACATAACTTTCAACGAACGCCCGGCCCTGTCGCCGGAACGGGCAGCGTCAAGCTTTAGTTACGACAAGTACACCGCCGAAAAGAGTTCGACTCACTCAAACGGTTCTGACGCGTTCGGGAGAAACAACAATGGGCAGAGTCTATGATGCGCTGAAACGGGCCGAGTCCGGAGCCAGCGCCAACACATCTTCAACTCAACCGAACGGCAACGTCGATAACGTGATGCCCTTCGTTCCGCGGACCGAGAACAATCATCCGTGGGAACGCGCGGCCTTCACCGGCATGCCTTCGGTATTCGATTCAGCGTCCACTGCGCACACGGGTGAGGCGACCGGCGGGCCGGCACTCCCCGACGGAAATGCCTTCCGTGATGCTGGGGCAACCTTGGGCGCTGTTGGGTCGGCGCGCGCCGTCGAGTTCTCTACAAGAGACATCTCGACCGCGCGCGTCGAACCACATCTCGTCGCGGTGACCGATCCGCATTCGCCGGAATGCGAACAGTTTCGCTCGCTGCGCACGCGAATACTTCAAGCCGGTGAGCGCGAGGGCAAACGCGCGTTCGTGATCACCAGCGCGAGCATGGGTGAAGGAAAGACTTTGACGGCCGTCAATTTGTCATGGCTATTGGCCCAGACCGATGGTTCCACGGCGCTGATTATCGATGCCGATCTGCGAAATCCCTGCGCCGCGAAATATCTGGGAATTGACGCCGATCGCGGCTTGTCGGAAGTGTTGACGGGTGAGACCAAACTGACGCAGGCGATCATCAAGCTGAATCCCGCAGGCCTGCACATTTTGCCCGGCGGCTCGCGCCGCGACGATGTCGCCGAATTGTTGTCTGGTCCGCGCTTCAGCAACCTGCTTGAAGAAGCCCGGCGGCTTTTCGATTACATCATTATCGATGCGCCACCAATGGGAATTTTCACCGACGCAAACGTTTTGACGAGTCGGGCCGACGCCGCGGTGCTCGTGCTGCGGGCCGGCTCGACCAAGTTCTCAGTCGTCGATCGTCTGCTTGAGCAGATTCCGCGCGATCGAATGCTGGG
Organism: Pyrinomonadaceae bacterium; assembly: GCA_044870975.1. GTDB lineage: Bacteria > Acidobacteriota > Blastocatellia > Pyrinomonadales > Pyrinomonadaceae > UBA11740. The sequence goes on along the minus strand of JBIOZK010000052.1, from coordinate 12,922 downwards.
CGTGGTCCTTAATCGCGCGGACGTGAAGCCGAACGACAACTATTACTACTACTACTCTGACCGGCAGCTGGCCGAGGCGGCCGCGCAGGCTTCGGAAGAAAATGTTGACGGGCACGCGCCCGCCGAGGCGCCCGAAATGATCTATATCGAGGAGGACGCGGTGTCCTAGATACTTACGACAATGTTTAGAGTCGGGCTACTGCCCGACAACGCGGGCCGTAGCCCGCGTCTAAACGAATCGGAATGATTAAGATGAAAGCTTCCCGTCAAAACGCGCGCACGATGCTCTTGCTGCTGGTTGAAGCGATGTTGCTTTTCGGCGGCCTGATAATCGCTGTGTACGTGCGGCTGGGGGCAATCGACGCTGAAGATGCTTTGATTCAGCGTCACGGGTTTTACAAAGCGGCACTGGCGACGGTTTTCTGTCTCACCGCGTTCTATATTTTCGATCTCTATGACTTTGTAGTCATTCACGACCGGCGCGAATTGGTCTTGCGTATGGTGCAAGCGCTTGGTCTGGCCTGGATTGCTTTGGCGCTGCTCTTCTATGTGGTGCCGCAGGTGATGATTGGTCGCGGCGTGTCGCTCATTTCGCTGCCGGTCGCATTGTTATTGATGGTCGGCTGGCGACTCAGCATTCATTGGGTGTTGGGGCATCCGGAAATTGGGGAGCGCATTCTGATCGTAGGTTCGGGCGCGTTTGCAGTCGAGGTTGCCCGCGAAACCTTGAATCGTCCTGACGCCGGATTTCGCATCATCGGCTTCGTCGATGACGATCCGGCGCTGCTTGGCAAGAGCTTGATCAATCCGAAAGTCATCGGGCTGACTTCCGAGCTGGCCGCGCTGGTAAAGCGCGAAAGCATCGACCGCATCGTGGTGGCCATCGCCGATCGACGTGGCGCGTTTCCGACTCAGGAGTTGTTGCGGCTCAGCCTGGCGGGCGACGTTTCAATTGAGGAAAGCGCTTCATTTTATGAGCGAATAACGGGTCGCGTGCTGCTCGACCTGGTGCGGCCGTCATGGCTGATCTTTTCGAGCCGGGGGCGGCGCGCACGTACGAATGAAGTTCTCCGCGTAGTCATCCATCGACTGGTGGCGCTGATGGGCGCGATTCTTTCGCTCCCCATCGTGCTGGTTACGGCGCTGCTTATCAAAATCGATTCACGCGGTCCCGTGCTCTACAAGCAGGAGCGCGTCGGCAAGAACGGCCGCCCGTTTACGGTGATGAAGTTCCGCTCGATGCGCGTTGACGCCGAAAAGGACGGCCCTGTCTGGGCGAGCACCGGCGACAACCGGATGACGCGGGTCGGTCGCATCATTCGTAAAATCCGGGTTGATGAGATTCCGCAGTTTTGGAACATCCTGCGCGGCGACATGAATTTTGTCGGCCCCAGACCTGAACGCCCGCACTTCGTGTCACAGCTCGCCGAAGAAATCAGTTATTACGAGCAGCGTCACTTGATCGCGCCGGGCCTGACCGGATGGGCGCAAATCAATTATGCGTACGGCGCATCGATCGAAGATGCGAGAAAGAAATTGGAGTACGACCTGTACTACATCAAGCACCAAAGTCTGATGCTCGACGCGACAATCATGTTCGAGACGATCAAGACAATTCTGTTTGGGAAGGGAACCTAGTCATCTGACTTTTGAGATTTCAAATCTGACATTTGAAATTTCTCCGCAGTGAAAGTGAGAAAAACCATGAAGAAGCTCGCAACTCAAAGTCTTATTCTTTTAGTCGCCATGACAATCGTGGCGAGCACCTTCGCCCAGTCACCTGGCGCCGCGACGCGCCAACGACGCTCTGGCACGGACAGCGCTCAGCCGAGCGACAGCCCCAAGCCGGTCGCCGACGATAAGTCGCAGGACGTTAAGCCATCTGATACCAAACCGGCTGACACCATGACGACTGACAGCAAGTCGGCTGACGCCAGGTTGTCCGACGCGCAACAAACTGATGCCAAAGCATCTAACGCAAAGACGCCAGACGCGAAAGTCGATAAGGACAAATCGAAATCGATGCCCGCCGTGGCCGATGATGGCCAAACAAACCGCGCCGATCAGAGTGCTGAGGAAGCTGCGATCGTTCCCTATTACAACAACTTCTTCCAGAATTACCGACTTGGCCCTGAAGATGTAATTTCGGTGGCTGTCTTTCAGCAGGAGAAATACTCGCGGCCAAACATCAAGGTTCCACCCAGTGGTCGCATATATCTTCCGCTTATTCCCGAGGGAGTTTTTGTGAACGGCAAGACTCCCGACGAGGTCGCCGAAATCATCAGGAAGCATTACGACGAATACATCCTCACTCCTCAGGTCACGGTCTCGTTGGACCAGGCAGGATCGTATCGCTATAGCGTGGTCGGCGACGTCGCGACACCCGGAATTAAGTTGATGACGCGCCGGCTGTCGGTGAGCGAGGCAGTCGCCGAAGCTGGTGGCGTGCTCGCCACCGGCAATCGCAGCAAGGTGGTGGTCCTGCGCAAGCAACAGAACGGAATGCTCGAGCCGATCCCCGTTAATCTCACCGCTGTTTATAAAGGTCAGGCCCCCGATTCGACTTACCTGGTTCCCGGCGATCAAGTGATCGTCCCAGGCAACAAACTCAAGAAGTGGCAACAGATCATGAGCTTCACTCAGGTGCTCGGTTTCGCCAGCATGTTTAGAGGATGGTAGGAAGGGGACGCGGAGATCGGGAGACGCGGAGACACGGAGCAAATCTCGGTGTCGGCGTGTCTCCGCGTCTCCGCGTCATATTTTTCCTTCTGCTCACCGCTCACTGCTCACTGCTCACAATCTTCGCATCCTCGTGGACCCGGCAACCGTCAGGCACGATGTCCTGGTTGCATGCGGTTTATTTCCTCGATCAAAATTATGGGTGGGTCGCCGGCAGCAACGGGACGTTGCTACACACACTCGACGGCGGGCTAACCTGGAGCCGCGCGGCGTTTGTAACCAAAGATGATCTGCGCGACGTTTATTTCTCGGATGAAAACACCGGTTGGCTACTCGCCCAGCGCGATCCTCTCAAAATAAAATCTTTCGAACGAAGTTCTTATCTACTGAATACAACAGACGGCGGTGTGACGTGGCGGCGCATCTTTCTCAATACATCGGACGTGAACACGCGATTCGCGCGCCTGGTGTTTACTGACGCGCAGCACGGCTGGGTCTTTGGTGAGACCGGCGTTCTCTTTTCAACGGTAGATGGCGGCGCCCATTGGATTCCGCAGAAGACTGCAACGAAACATCTATTGCTCGGCGCCGGCATGACAAACAACGGCCGCGGATTTCTCGTCGGCGCGGGCGGCACGATTCTGCGGAGCGATGATTTCGGCGCGTCCTGGCAAACACCAATCAACTTGAGCAATGGTGGATCGGCGCGGCTAAGGGCCGTGAGCGTCGTCGGCAACGTCGCCTGGACAGTTGGCGGCTCGCAGATGTTCCGGACGGTTGACGGCGGTCGTACCTGGTTGACCCAACAACCGTACGTGACGGCCGATCTCCTGGACATCAAGTTTCTCGATGTCAGGGAAGGATGGGCTGTTGGTTCCCAGGGGACTCTCCTTCATACGCAGGACGGTGGTGTCCACTGGTCGGACGAATCAATCAAAAGTGGACACGCCCTCGAACGTCTCTTTGTCCTCGATCGCAATCATGCGTGGGCCGTCGGCTTTGGCGGCATCATCCTAAGACTCGGCGCGACGAATGCGCGTCCACGGCTAAGGAATTAAGTTCCGCTTCGAACTCCACTGCGGCGAGATCCTCCCCGGCGCCTCTCCCCCTCGGTTTTTCGTTCTGGTCTGAACGATGATATAAGCGCATCGCGCCGACGCGCTTTTATTTCGATCTCTCCTGGCCAGCGAAGATGAAAAGACTAACAGCATTCTTATTTGCGCTATCGTTGATGGCAATGCTTTGGTTCATTCCCCCGGCACAGTATTTCGCCCGGCAAGTGTTTACGCTCAGTCGGTCTACCGAGCCGGGAAATATTGCTGACGGCATATACACCGTCGTGGGTGAGGCGAGTCATCGCTGCCTGGAAATTCCCAGCAACTCGTGCGCGGCCGTGACGCCTTTGCAGATTTTCGATTGTGATAAGAGCGAAGTCAGCAATAATCAGAAGTTCAATGTCGTGAGCGACGGGTCGGGCAACTACACGATCTCGCCGGTGCACAGCGATCTATGTCTGGAAGTATCGGCAGAAAAAGTCATCGAGCGGACCGCGGTGGTGCAAGCCGAATGTGTCGCCGGCAAGGCGTCTCAGAAGTGGTCGATGAATCAGTTCGGAGTAAATCTGGAGATTCGAGATGTCGGCTCGAATCGCTGCCTCGACATCATGCGTAAGGGCACCGGCAACTTCGCACCCATTTACTTGCAGACGTGCAACAACGGTCCTAATCAGCGATGGCGCTTGAACAAGACGAGTGTAAATGTGGATCAAGGCGTCATCTGTCGCGAGTCGCCGGCCCATCCGGCACGCACTTGCTCCGGCATCAACGATCAGCAGAAGGAAGTTGCGCTGGGAAAGACCACGACCAAGGCTCGCTGTGATCAAGCCTGCCAGGTGAATAAGATGGTCAGTTGCCGCTGGGAAGGTGTGAAGTAGCACCTCCCTCTAAAAGATAGATTGCGTGTTGGATCGCGGCTATCCGTGGCCGCATGAGTGCGTAAGCTCTAACGACTTGAGCGTGCTGCGCATGCTTCTGAGCAGGGATGCCCGCGCTCCGGGTAGATCACTCCGAGAATCTGTCCGCGCGAAAGCGAAACAATTTCAAATCTCCATTTGGATCGAGTCCGGCTTTGCGGGCAGCGATTGCAACCTGGTCGGCGGCCGTCTCGATGCCCTGGAGGTTGGGCAGTAACAGGCCGCGCGGATAGCCGCTCTCGTGCTCGACGATGATGCCATACACCTTTGGATCGAGCTGTTCGAGCGTGCAGAGTTCCGGCTCACTCAAGACATCCACGGAATATTTCAGGTTTGGCAATTCATCAGCGCGCACCGGCGAGAAGCGCGGATCACGCGTGGCGGCACTTACGGCGTTGTGAATGATCTCTTCCGCGAGCGTGTGCGTGACGGGTTCCACCGTGCCGATGCATCCGCGCAGGTCTCCGTCGCGAGTCTTGATCGACACAAAGCAGCCGGCACGCGCATTGAAGAAGTCGAGTAAGTCCTGTGGCGGCTCGATGACCTTGCCGCTGGCAACGAACGTTTCAATCGTCTGACGAGCCAACGCCGGAATGGCGTGACGAACTTCAGCCTCTTTGATTTCCAGAGATGCACTGTCTTTAGTCGCGACGTCACTTGATCCCGTCGCTACCGCTCCGGGTTCTGACACCTGCACTGTATTCGACAATTGAGCGACCAAATAGCCGACACCGAATGGCGCTTCGTAGCTGATTACTTCGCAATTCGCATTGAGCTCCTGGGTCGCGCCGATCGCCACCAGCATCGAACGATAGCCACACTCGCCGGCAGCGCGTCGGAGTTCCTGGTCAATCTCGACAATCCGCTGAGTGGTGCAATTGCTGATGGCTTCGATCACCTGTTCATCGAACATGTGAGCCTTTGGGTAGTAACCGGCGGGTGCGTCAAACTTCAGCCGATGACTGAGGTCGCCGCTGGCAATAAAAGCCGCACGACGCCCGGTTTTTTGAATTGCTTGACCGACACATCTGCCAAACCTAACGTGATCGTCATTCGATAAGAAGTTGTAGCCGAGCGCAACCACCTTTCCGTGCCAGCCGTTGCGTTGCAGGAAATAAAGCGGCACAGCCGTGCCGTGATCGAGATCGAATCCGCGAATGCGCATCACCATCAACTGCTCGTTCGCCGCAGTCCGCGTGATCTCATTCAGCAGCTCGTCGTCGAGTTCAGCCTTAATGGTCGCTGCGGGAGCGCGAAAATTTGCGAAGTCGCCTTGTAATTGCGGCCCGTCGTAAGCGATGAAGGCCTCGCGCTCGAGGGGAGCGTGCGGCGAGATGATGACAACGGTTTCAGCTTTGCTGTCGATGAGGCGGCGCGTTAGTTCAGCCATCGCGTCGATGGACGCGCGCACTTCGGCAATCGCATCGCGGCCAACCTCAGGCACCATGATTGGCGGATGCGGAACAATTCCGGCGAAGACTAATGAACTCGTGTGGTTCATAACCGACCACCGAGGGAAGTTTTGATTACAGATTAGCGCAAGGCATGGAGATAAGGAAAACCGAAACGCTGCGCGGCTACCGCCGGCCGTGCCGACGGTTTATGATTGTCGCTGCAAATGGATAGTTTCGAGATCATCATCGCAGGGGCCGGACCGGCAGGATCGTTTGCCGCCGAAAGGCTCGCAGGCGCGGGCGTGCGCGTGGCGCTATTCGATGGGCGACCGCCGGGCGAACCGAAAGCTTGCGGCGGAGGTGTTACATCAAAAGCACTCAAGGCGTGGCCGCATCTGCTCGAGGCAGTCGGCCGGACCATCGACGAACTCGATATGTACTCGCCTTCGGGCAAGCATCTGCATTTGAAGTTGGATGAGCCGTTCGCGGTTTATTCGAGGATTGCGTTTGATACGTTTCTGCGTGAGCGAGCGCAAAAGGCGGGCGCGGTAGTAATCGCTGATAAGATTTCCGGGCGCGGAATTAAACGAGTGCCCGGTTCTGATACTGGATGGATCGTCCGCACCCAGGGTGGCGAGGAATTCCACGGTCAGTATCTCGTTGGTGCTGATGGCGCGAACAGTGCAATCGCGAAGAAGCTGGCGGGACCATTGCCGCCGGCCGAAATGGAAGTGGCGTTTGGTTATCGCGCGCCGTTGCCGGAATCTGAACAGGCGGCGACCGTCGTCGCGTTTCTGCCGAACTGGGTTGGTTACGCCTGGGCCTTCCCGAGAATCGATCATATCTCTTTCGGCATAGCCACCACCCAGGACGCTTTCGATCACGAAGCGCTCGATCGGTTGATGTGGGATTTCATGGTCAGCTATTACGAAGTAGCGCAAGCTGGTAACTTGCGAAAGATGCGCCTGTGGCAGCCTGGAAAACCGACGCAGCTTAACAATTCGCGCTACCGCGACTTGCGCGATAAGGCTGAACGCTACGCCGCTCGGATTCCAGGTTTGGCTCCGCGCACCTGGGACACGCGCAAAGCCTGCGGAGAGAATTGGGCGTTGCTGGGCGATGCCGCGGGGTTTGCCGATCCGGTTACTGGTGAGGGAATTTACTACGCGCTGCGATCCGCCGAGCTGTTTGCCGATGCCTACCTGAAAAGAACGCCGGAGCAATACGAACAACTCTGGCGGAACGATTTCGGGGCGGAACTCAGGCGCGCGTCAGAGATGCGTCGGCGCTTCTACGGGAATTTCTGGGGCGCACCCTTCACTGATCGCATGATTGAATTTGCCCGCGGCCACCGCGGCATTCGCAAGGTGCTGGGCCGACTTGTCGCCGGCGATCAGGGTTACGTGAATTTGAAGAAGAAGCTCGCGCGCAGTGCGCTTAAGCCTTTGTAACCCCGCGCTCTTGAATCTCACTCGCCCAAAAAGGTAATCTGTTTTCGGAATTAACGATCACAGTTCAGTTAGCCTGGCGCTGTCGGTTACCTACCTCGAAAAGTGAACTGTTTCCGTTCCGCCCGATGAGCATCCACGGAACACTCAAGACTATGGCGGTCTCGGACCTGCTCCAGTTTCTGGCAGCGGGCCGCAAGTCCGGCACGCTTAGATTCGCCCGCGGCGGCATTGTCAAACAGATCTTCCTCGAGCAAGGCACCATCGTCGGATCGGCTTCGAATGACCCGAAAGAAGCCATCGGTCAGACCCTTCTGCATTACGGAAAAATTACCGAGCAGCAGCTGCGCGAGGCGATGGAGACCCACCGCGAATCTGGCGATCGCCTGGGTTCAGTTTTGTCCGCGCGCGGTTTCGTCAGCCAGGCCGACATCATGTACGTCCTGCGCATGCGCACGCTCGAAATCATCTACGATCTCTTCATCTGGGAAGAGGCGGAGTTTGAATTCTTCGATGGCGAACCACTGCCGGCCGATATCATTCGCATCAATGTCGATGCGACCAATGTGATCATGGACGGCATTTATCGCATCGATGAATGGGCTCGCTATCGCAAGGCGATTCCTTCGGATCGGGCCTTCTTTGAATTGATGCCCGGGTGGACCCAGTCACTCCCGGACAGCAGCAAAGAGACGCGTGAGATTCTGTATCACATTGAAAAAGGTCTGACGGCGGCTGAGATTTGCTACAACATGCACACGTCGGAATTTCACGCCTTCGCTTTGTTGTTTGATTTAATCGACAAGGGGACTATCAAGGTAGCGGGCGAGGCACCGACGCCACCCCCACCCGAAGCGCCGGCCGATCTATCGGCCTTGCGTCTGCCCCAGACAGTCGGCGAGTTATTGAAGCTGGCGCGCGCGGAAATGAAGGAAGACAACGTCGAAAATGCGCTGGCGATTATCAACAGCGCACTCGACATGGAACCAAAGAGCAGCGCGGCGCTAACTCTGCGTGACGACGCTGAGAAGAAATTTGTCGCGCACGTTTATCAGAACGGAATCTCGCCGCGTTCTGTGCCCAAATTGGTAGCGAGCCTCGAGCAACTCGAACACGAAAGGCTGGGGCCGCAGGAAGGTTTCGTCCTGTCGCGCATCAATGGTGAGGCAGACGTGGGGTCGATTCTATCGGTATGTCCTTTCCGCGAAGCCGACACTTTGCGGATGATAAAGAAGCTGGTTGATTCAGGCATCCTGGGTTTGTAATCGTGTCAGAAGCCCGACCGTGAGCGAGGGCCGCGATTCGAAGCTAGTCGCTGGAATATTTGCGCTGCCCTCCCTAACGGTCGGGCTTCTGACACACCTTTGAGGAAACTATGGCAAAAGATGACTTCGATAAAACCGCTGTCGTTGGTTTATTAAACGAGATTTTGGAAACCGAGTTGGCCGGCGTGGTGCGTTATACGCATTATTCTCTGATGGTTTTTGGGCATAGCCGTATTCCGATTGTCAGCTGGCTGCGCGGCGAAGCGACCACCTGTCTGGCGCACGCGAACGACGCCGGTGAGATGGTGACGCATCTCGGCGAGCATCCCAGTTTGAAAATCGGCGCCCTGCTTGAAACGACGAAGCACGGCATCAACGACATCCTGCTGGAATCGCTCGAAGCCGAAAAGCAAGGCCTCGCGCTCTATAAGAAATTGCTCGAGCTGGTGCGTGATAACTCCGTATTTCTGGAAGAGTATGCGCGGAAGATGATTGCTGAGGAAGAAATGCACCTCGGCGAAGTCAACAAGATGCTGCGCAAGCCCGGCGACATTGAACGGTTTAAGACGTAGTGTCAGAAGCCCGACCATAAGGGAAGGCAAATTTGGAGTGCGGCGGCAACGACGCCGCTTTGGATCTTTCTCAGACAAGAATGTCCGGTTAATCCAAAGCGCCGTCGCCGTCCTGAATCGGGACTCTGCCGGCGCACTCCAAATCAGTGAATCACGATACCCGCACCAATCGTTAACCCATTCATATTCCGACCCACGATACTCACCGTGAAGGGTCCGGAAATCCGTTCGGGATTGCGGTCCTTAGCGAAGACCGGATTGTAATCCGCCTGGATCAGTCGAATATCGACGCGCTTGCTGACGCGCAGGTCGATCCCGCCGCCAATCTTCATCGCCAGACTCGTGACGCGATCGTCGATGGTGAAATTGAAAGCTGGAAAGAGATCGAGCGTCTGTGATTGGCGATTCGAGTAGCGGGCGAATCCTGCCAGCACATGACCGAAAGGTTTGAAGCGCTTGCTGCGGGCGTTGTCTTTGAATTGCACGCCGCCCATGAATTGCCAGAGCCTCTCGTCGTTCGCTAGCGTTTGATTGACGCCCGGCGGCGTGAAATTATCGAGGTAGGAAGTCTTCTTCCAGTGACCAGTGACGGCGCCCTTGATACCGATGTAGCGCGCCACATTCCCGGTAACGGACGCCTCAAAGCCGTTGAAGTTTCGCCGCGCGCAGAAAAACTTCTGCGAGTTCAGGCCGATCATTTCACCGGTCGCCTGCGTGCATAGCCCCGAGAACGTCTGCGGTCCGCCGGCCGAAGTGAACGTCGCCTGATGTACGTTCGAAGTGAAGTGGCCCAGCGAATAGCCGGCGTAAATGTCCACCTTGTTGTAGTCGTTCGAACCTTGCGCCAAACCCACCGACGCTGAGGCGAGAACGAGGAGTGATAATAAAAAAAGTCTTTTCATTGTTCGTCCTTTCTTTCTTCATCAATTAAGCGCTGAGGTCGCGCTTGGTTTAGATCTCGCAGAGATGGGACGCAGAACAGTGCTTTTCCTTCGCCAGTCTCTACGAAATGAATTGCTCCCGTTTCGGCCAACTGAAAAATCGCCCGGTCGCTTAAGCCCGAAAAGGCCGATGCTTCATCGACGCCGAACATCGTGACCTCGCGTTGACACCCGTGGCACCAGAGGCTCACCGCCGCGGCGTGTGAGCCGCTGATGACCAGCACGCGCTCAGTCTCAACCGTGATATGTGCGGAGCGTTTCTTCATCACTTCACTTGCCGTTGCCGCGACAATCAAAGTCGGCGATGTGCTGATCGTCGGTGAGCGCGCAGTCCTGCATGCGCACGAAGTCATCGATCGTAATGACGGTGTTGACGGCCGGGCCGCGGCTAATCAGATGAATCGCGCCGCGGTTACTGAACGTGAAGTTGCACGCGTCAACCGTGACGAATTGATCCTTGAAGGTGGCAGTCCCTTGCCAAACAATTCCAGTGGTCTCGCCGATAGCAGTTATGTCCTGGCGAATCTCACACTTCTCATTGAACTTGCCGTCGGCCCGAATCTGGTCGTGACAAGTCACCGTGGTGGTGTCGGTCACATCCATCAATTCGGCAGTGCACTCGTTGGGGAATTCGAAATGTTCGTTGACTACGACTTTGTAGCTGTCGTTACGGGCCTGGGCCCCCGCGTTCCCGAACAACGCTGCGGCTGGCAGGGCGACCATCGCCAGGGCGGTAAGAATAATCATAGTTCTCCTCATGTCTTTCTCCTCTCGCGGAAATGTTGTTCCCTCAAAATCTCTGGTCTAGAATGCTGGCTCGGACGGGCGGGATAATCGGCGAGGCGTCTCTTAAAAGTCTTCAACTCGACGCTCAATTGTTTCTCAACCACTTCTCAACCGCTAAATGAGCAAGGAAAATCGGCACTTTTACGAGTTCGGGCCTTTTCGGATCGATACGCGCAACCGCCAGTTGCTGCGCGAGAACGAAATCGTGCCGCTGAAGGCGAAGGCCGTTGACACCTTGTTGCTATTGATTGAAATGCGCGGCGATGTGGTTGAGAAGGACGAGCTGATGCAGCGGCTCTGGCCCGATAGCTTCGTTGAAGAAGCAAACCTCACACAGAACATCTACACACTCCGCAAAGCGCTCGGCGGCGATTACATTCAGACAATTCCGCGGCGCGGCTACCGGTTCGTCGCCGACGTGAAGGAAGCGGAAGATTCGGCGCCGGACGTAATCGTAATTAAGGAGCGGACCCGAACCAGCGTTAGTTACGAAGAAGATTTCGAGCCTGATGCAGTGATTCTTGAAGCGAGTGGCGAGAACGGTAAGGGGATAATTACATCTCGCAGTCTCGCGTTGCCTGGCCGGAAATCGCGGACTCGAGCTTTCTGGATCGCAGCATCGATCATCGCGGTCGCGGTGCTGGCCGTGGTTGGTTGGCTTTGGTTACGAAAGCGGCCCGCGCCCTTCGCGACAGTCAAGCTATCGAAATTCACCACGACCGGCAAAGCGGTCAAGGTGGCAATATCGCCCGACGGAAAATATGTCGCTTACGTCTTAAACGACGCTGGTCAGCAGAGCGTTTGGCTCCGCCAGATGGCCACGAACAAAGAGCTTCAAATTGTTCCGCCTGAGCGCACAGACATTTACGGCTTGAGTTTCACGCGCGACGGAAACTACGTCTTTTATGTGAGCCAAAAGCAGAACGTGCTGGCGATGCTCTATCAGGTGCCGAGTTTGGGCGGCAACCCGGATAAGCTTTTGGAGGATGTCGATTCCCCCGTCACTTTCTCGCCCGACGGGCGGCAGATGGCATTCATTCGCTTTAGTCCGGGGAATGCTTCAATTGTGATCTCCAACATTGACGGCACCGGCGAGCGAACGCTGGTCACGACCCGTTCGACGGATGCCTTGAGAATCGGACCGAACGGAGTGTTGCCTTTGTCCTGGTCACCGGACGGAGAAATTATCGCGGCCCCGGTCAGCGTCAACTCGACGCAGTGGAATCAAACCATTCATGGTTTTCGGGTCAAAGACGGATCCGGCGTGCAGCTAACCGCGAACCGCTGGCCGGCGCTCGGCCGGATCGAATGGCACCCGCACGGCAAGGGCATTTTTGCCACCGTGATTGAAACCGAAAGCGCGGCGGAGCAGCAAGTCTGGTTTGTTCCTTATCCAAAGGGCGAAGCGCGAAGGATTACAAATGATCTGACCGACTATCGCGACCTGAGCATCACGGCCGATGCCCGGACGCTGGTCACGATTCAATCTGAAAAGAAAGCGAATCTGTGGCTGGCGGCGGCGGCTGATATCGATCATCCGCGCCAGCTTACCTCGACCAGTTACGATGGCTTGAATGGAATCTCATGGACGCCCGATCAGAAGATCGTCTACACGTCTTTCATCAACGGCGAGCAAAACCTCTGGATCATCGAACCGAACGGGACCCCGAAGCAACTCACCGCTCACGCCGGTTACAGTGAGCAACCAACCGTCTCGCCCGACGGGAGATACATAGTTTTTCTGTCGAACCGAAATAATCAGGAACACCTTTGGCGCATCGACATCGACGGGAAGCATCCGATGCAGTTGACTCACGGCTTCGGGGATCGACAACCGACCTTCACCGCCGACGGCGGCTCGGTCA
>JBIOZK010000051.1:0-8544 GCA_044870975.1 Pyrinomonadaceae bacterium | reverse complement strand
CGCAAGTTGCTAACTTGCGGTCGCTCGGAACAAGTTGCGCCAAGAAAAAAATTATTGACGACCTCGCGCTTCAGTTTTATTATTCACTTCAACACTGGAAAGGAGGTGATCCGAAAAATTTATGAGTTCTAATCACAGTGAGGTGGCTGAGACCTAACTCAGGCATCGATAATCCAGATTGTTAGGATTGTTTGCCTGACTAAGTCACTGTGACACCTTCTTTCCGAAGGTCACAGCCGCGGGTCAATCCCAACAGTTCACCGGAAAGCCGCTCGCAATTCGCGGGCGGCTTTTCTCTTTCACCAATGGGGATGGGGTTTAGGGTGCAGGGTGTAGAAGAAAGCTTACGGATCTTGATGGGTACTCGAAGATTGACTTGGATAGCGCGCTAGCCTCCACACCGATACCCCATTACAACCTATTTTCCGAATCCTAGCGCCTAACCCCTACACCCAAACATTCCTTCCGCTTGACTATCAACCCGCGCCCGTTTATAGACATCAAAGGGTGTCCGCAGCAGATAATTCTTCCCTTGTTGTCGGAAATTTTAAGTGCCTCAAAAAGTTCCGTCAGGCTCTCCTGTCTTCTATGATCCGCGCGGCCGCCGCTGGCGGCATGTGCGTCGCACCTATTTGGCCATCGGCGTGCTGGCGACCATCGTCGCAGGCATTTTTATCGCCAGCGTGCTAGCGAATCCCTTTCTCCCAACGCCCAGTCTTCGCAATCTTCCGAGAGCGTCGGACATCAAACCGCAACCGCGGCCTGAGGTGCCCACAGCCCGAGAAGCCAAGGCCAAAAACGCCCAGCAGGAATTGCAAAAGGAATTAGCGAAGACGCGCGTCGTCCCCGGCCGGCGGCCGGAGTTGTTGCCGCTGGCGACGCCGCCCGCAAACATTCCGCTTCCAAAGCCCGCGAGTTTTGGCGACAAGCAGTTGACCGTCGGCTTCTACATCGATTGGGACGAATCCAGTTTTTCTTCGCTCGAGCGAAACCTGCAAAGCCTCGATTGGGTGATGCCGCAGTGGGCGCATCTCGTTGACGCGAAGCCGGGCGAAAGTCCGCTGGCAAATGAGCTTAATGATCGCCAGGCGCGCATGGCTCTGAATCTGATTCGCGAAAAACGCCCCGATCTTCCGATTATTCCAATGGTGCAAAACCTGACGGATGAGCTCTGGGAAAAAGATTTGCTCGCGCGTGTGGTCGCTGACGAATCGACCCGGCAGCGATTGATCGATGCCATCAGTTCGTTCGTCGAGCAGAACAAGTTCTCCGGCATCTGTCTCGATTTCGAAGAACCCTTGCCCGAGACCCAGCCCTACCTGCTGAAGTTTGTCCAGGAGTTGCACGCCCAATTTAAGTCGCGCGGATGGGTGCTGACGCAGGCGGTGCCCTTCGACAACGATGCCTGGAAGTACAAGGACTATGGGGCAGCGACTGACTATTTGATCCTGATGGCCTATGACGAACACTACGCCAACAAGGATCACGGGCCGATCGCTTCCCAGTCGTGGTACGAAGAGCGTCTGGCGAAACGAATGGCTGAGCTGGATCCGGCGAAGACGATTATTGCGCTCGGCAATTATGGATATGACTGGGCCGAAGGACACAACGCGAATGAAATTAGTTTCCAGGAAGCGTTGATTCACGCGCGCGATTCTGAGGCGCAAATCGAATACGACAAGACGACCGGCAATCCGCACTACGATTATTACGAGGAGGACGAATCACATCACATCGTCTGGTTTCTCGACGGCGTGACGGCATTCAACCAGATGCGCGCTGCCAGCGGCTATCATCCGGCTGGCTTCGGCATCTGGCGGCTCGGCTCGGAAGATCCCTCACTCTGGTCGGTGTTCGGCACCGATGAGCCGAACCCATCAGCGCTGGGCCTGCTCAAGATGTCTTACGGTTACGAGGTCGATTTCGAAGGCGCGGGAGAGCTGTTGCGCGTGACCGACAGCCCGCGTCAGGGCGAGCGCGGGCTGACGGTGGATCAGAACACGGGCTTCATCAGCATGGAATCTTTTGACATGAAAAAGATTCCCACCTCGTACGTCATTGAGCGCACCGGGGATCATCCCGGATACATTGCGCTGACCTTCGACGATGGACCCGACCCGAAATGGACGCCGCGCATACTCGATATTCTCAAACAGGAAAATGTGCCGGCGACATTTTTCGTAATGGGAAAGAACGGCCAGGCCTATCCGGATTTGTTGCGCCGCGAAGTCAACGAGGGCCATGAAATCGGCAATCACACCTTTACTCATCCGAACCTGGGCGAGATTCCCGGCCGGCTTACCGATCTCGAATTAAATGCAACCCAAAGGTTGATTGAATCGATCACCGGACGATCGACGGTGTTGTTTCGTCCGCCTTACTTTGGCGACGCGGAAGCCGACACTCCGGAAGAAGTCGAGCCGGCGATTCGCGCGAAGAACCTTGGTTACGTCATGGTCGGACTGCGCATCGATCCGGGCGACTGGAAACCCGACTCTACCCCCGACGAAATTGTGCAACGCACAATTGAACGGGCGAGCGATAAAAACCCGGAAACGCGTGGCCAGGTGGTGCTGCTGCACGACTCAGGCGGCAACCGCGAAGCGACCATCGAGGCGCTACCGACGATGATTCGCGAATTGCGCGCGCGCGGCTTTCAATTTGTGCCGGTCTCGGCTCTGGGCGGGTGGTCGCGCGATCAGGTCATGCCGAAGTTACCGCCGAGTGAGAGCTTATTCACGCGCACCGACACCGTCGCGTTTCTGATACTGTCAGAGCTTGCGTGGCTGTTGCAGTGGGCGTTCATCATCGGCATCGTTCTGGGTCTGGCGCGGCTGGCATTCATCGGCGCCCTGGCGTTTGCGCAGTGGGCGCGGTCGCGACGTCGTTATCGGGAACACCTGGGGGAAGACTTCGAACCATCGGTTTCGATTATTGTTCCGGCCTACAATGAAGAGTTCGTGATTGGCGCCACGATTCGCAGCCTGCTGAACTGCGATTACGAGAATTTCGAGATTGTCGTCGTTGACGACGGCTCAATCGATCGCACCAGCGAGGTCGTGCGCGAGCATTTTGCCGACGAACCGCGAGTGCGGCTATTCACGGAAGAGAACGCCGGCAAAGCTGAGGCGCTGAATCTTGGCCTGCGACAATCAAAAGGCGAAATTATCGTCGCGCTCGATGCGGACACGCAGTTTCCGGCGGGTACTATTCGCGCGCTGGCGCGCCGCTTTGTAGACCCGAAGATGGGCGCAGTCGCGGGCAATGCAAAGGTCGGTAATCGCATCAACATTGTCACGCGTTGGCAGGCGCTCGAATACATCACTTCGCAGAACATGGATCGGCGCGCATTCGCGAGTCTGAATTGCATCACCGTCGTGCCCGGTGCTGTCGGAGCCTGGAGAAGGGAACTAATCGAAAAGTGCGGCGGCTTTAGCACCGACACGCTGGCCGAGGATCAGGATCTAACGCTGCAAATCCGCAAGCTGGGTTATCACATCGGCTATGAAGAGACGGCGATTGGCTGGACCGAAGCGCCCCAGACGCTGCGCCAGTTAGCGAAGCAGCGATATCGATGGGCCTACGGCACTCTGCAGTGTCTTTGGAAACATCGGGACGCGGTGCTCCGTCCGAAATACGGAACGCTGGGTTTCATCGCAATGCCGAACGTCTGGATCTTTCAAATCATCTTTCCGCTGATTTCGCCGGTGATGGATCTGCTCTTGATCTACAGTTGCATCTCGGCATTGATTTATCGATTCCAGCAGCCGTCCGTCTACACCTTCAATAACATGCGGCAGATACTTTTCTATTACGCGCTCTTCCTCGCGGTTGATTGGAGCGCGGCCTGCTTCGCGTTTGTGCTCGAACGCAAAGAGCGCTGGCGCCTGCTGTGGTGGCTGTTCCTCCAGCGTTTCTGCTATCGGCAGGTGATGTACTACGTGATGATCAAATCAGTCTCGACAGCTTTCACCGGCGCGATTGTGGGTTGGGGCAAGCTGGAAAGAAAAGCTACCGTCGAGGCGCAACCGTAATGCGGTACACGCCTCTGGCTTGCTGCGTCCAGGAAGCAAAAAGATAATCACGCCGGAGACGTGCGTGCCCCTGAACTCTCCCGCCGATAACGCTATACTCAGAAATCAATGTTCACTCGAAAGCAGGTCGTCGTCTTTCTGTCGTTAGTTGTGTTCGCGGCAGCCTTTCGAATCGCGATAGTCCGATGGCTGCCAAACGATTCGCCCGGAGACAGCATCGGTTACGAGCAGATTGCGCGCAACCTACTTGAGCAGCACGTCTATACCCACGTCGATGAAGCGCCCTTCACGCCCACGAACGTGCGGCTACCGGGGTACCCGCTGTTTCTCGCGGCCATCTATTCAGTTTTTGGACACACGAACAACACCGCCGTGCGGATTGTTCAGGCGCTGTTGGATACGGGAACGTGCGTGCTGGTGGCGCTGCTGGCGTGGCTTTGGCAGCCGGACGAGCAAAAGAAGATGGCTACGGCGATTGCGGCTATGGCTCTGGCCGCAGTCAATCCGTTTACGACGATTTACTGCGCGACGATTCTCACTGAAGTACCCTCGACCTTTCTCCTGGTCGCTGCCTGCATCGCAGCTACGCTGGCGTTTCGCGCCGACAAAATCGAACGCGAATTGCGCTGGTGGGCGATCAGCGGATTAATCACCGGCATCGCAGTCTTGTTTCGACCCGACATGGGTTTGCTGACCGGCGCGATTGGGGTGCTGGCGCTGGTGAAGTTGTTTCGCCGGCAGACGCAGCGTTGGCGGCAAACCATTCTCGCTGGCGCGACCTTATCGGTGGCCTTTACGCTCGTCTTGATGCCGTGGACGATTCGCAATTGGCGAACGCTGCACGTGTTCCAACCGCTGGCCCCGGCCAACGCGAATATGCCCGGCGAATTCGTGCCGCTCGGTTATCACCACTGGTTGAAGACGTGGGTGACTGATGGCGAATATCAGGATCAACTATTGTGGGACTTGGGCAAGGAACCGGTCGATGTCGGTGACTTGCCTGACACGGCGTTCGACTCGCAGGCGGAACACGACCGGGTTGAAGCGCTGTTCGACAAGCTAAACGGTTGGGGTACCGAGAACGTCAACGCGAGCCAGAATGCAAAACCCGCGAGTTCGCCGTCGCCATCTCCTAATCAGTCGACTGCCAAAGCTCAGCCGAGCAGTGCTGCTGAACCGGGTGACGAAGAGGCGGAAACGGAAGATCAAAATGAAACGAACACTCAACCCCAGCTTCACGACATAACACCCGACCTGGATGCGGGCTTCGGACAGATTGCGAACGAGAGAATTGCGCGCCGTCCGTTTCGTTATTACGTGCTCCTCCCGTTGCGACGTGCGCACGCGCTTTGGTTCAACACGCACTCAGATTTTTATCCTTTTAGTGGCGATGCCTTGCCGCTGCTGAGTCCGGAAAACACGCGAGCTGAAAACTTCTGGCTGCCGGTTTTTGCGGTGCTCGTGGCGATTTACACCGTACTCGGAGTCGCCGGCCTGTTCTTGCTGGCGATGAATGGTGGGTTCAATGAACGCGCGTGGCTGTTCCTGGTCATCATGATTTTTGCCTCGCGACTGGCGTTGTTCTCGATGGCGGTGAGCGTCGAGCCCCGTTACGTCGTCGAGTTTTTTCCGATTCTGGCCGTGACTGGCGCAATTGCGCTCATGAATTTCAAAGAAGTTTTTAAGCGCATTCGACCGAGCGACACAGTGGTGCCTTGATCCGGTCGCTACCGCTCCCGGTTCTGACACTAGGGCGGATCGTCCTTGTCCTTCTCACGATCTTTCCTGATGCGATAAAGACGCAGATCGCCGCTCTCGTAAACCATCTCGCCGATCTCAGCGATGTCTTCGTTGTATTGCGGAACGTGGAAAGCCCAGACGTAGTCGTAATCCTCGGCCACCTTTTCCCAATCGGGATCATTATTATCGTAGTTTAGCTCCCAGAAGCCTTCCGGCCGCGCCAGGTTCGATTTCACCTGGACGGTCGTAACGTTCTTGATCGTCAGCAGATAAGTCGAGAACCACCCGCGTTCGATCACACCGTAAGCCCAGAAGTGCGCGTACGGACGATGTTGAGCTTCGTCGTCGCGTGATTCGATCACCGGCAGCACGCGCGCGTTAGGAGGCGTCATCGAAAACGATCGGGCCATGCCGATTAATTCCGGCTGCTCAGCTCTGAAGGTGCGAATAACGCTCGCGCTGCGAGCGCAAAACAGCAGGCAGGCGACCAGCGCCAGCCAACGCGCGCGGCGTCCGACAAAAGCGACCGCGGGCAGCAGCATGAAGACGAACGGCAGCAGACGTACGTCCGCATCGTCACCGGCCCAATTGACGCCGTATCCGGGAAAAATCCAATAGAGGAGAAACAAGCCGCCGACGATTGCCGGCCAGGGATGATTCCATTTGAATTCGCGATTCCGCCACCAGCCCGCAATTGCGCACGCGAGTAAAACGAGAAGCGTGATGGTGTCGAGTGTCGGGGAATAGCCCTGCATGAAGAAATAAAGCCGTTCCCACTTGTCGCTCAACGGATGAAAGTTCATCGCCCAGGCCGCATTCGTCTCGCGAGTAGCAAGGCGCGTGATCATGTGCATCAACCCACCCGGCACGAAGAGCGCCCAGCCTTGCGCGAGCGCGAGGACTACGCGGCGCGCTCCCTTCACAGTGAGCGCAGCGTAAGCAGTGACGACCAGGCCAGCGAGACCAAAACCTTGCAGGTGTGTGAAATAGAGAACCGTGACCACCGCTAACAGTGCCAACCAGCGAGCGACTGTGGGCCGTACGAGATAGCGAATCCACAGACCCGCGACTAACAACACCAGCGCCATGCTGAGCTGCCAATTGACGAAGCCCCACAGAAAAAAGATGTTGTAGCCCGACAGTAATCCCCAGCACGCGAGCGAGGTGTTGTCCCGATTCGCCTGGCGTACGAAAAACCAGGCCGCAAGCGGGACTCCTAGCACACACAGACTGAGAACGATGCGTCCGCCGGTGTAGAGACTCATCAACTTCTGCAAACCGAGCAGCAAGACATCCATCGTGAGGTAGGGATAGAAACCAAAAGTGGCCGTGTAATACTGCGAAAATTGATAAATCGGATTGTTGATGTGGGTCAGGATAAAGACGCGCGCGAGGTGATTCGGATAATCGAGCAGTGGAGGAAACCTTACGATCCATAGCGGAACGATAAGCAATGCGGCCGCGGCTACCAGCGCGACGCTGACGATCGCCAGCGCCGTCGGACTTTGAATGACCTCACGCTTTACGCGCCAGACTCCGACCTCTCGCAAACATCTCTTGAGCTGGAAATCTATGGCCGAGATCCTTCGTTCAAGCGAGAAGACATGGGAAGCGATTTCGCTTCGAGTAATCGCACCAGCTTTACCTTCGCTTTCGCTGGTTAACAATTCAACGAGTTGAGCGCGCCGCTGAAGTAACTCATTAATATTGTCTGCGTCCGCCGAGTCACGGGTCTTGGTCTCTTGCTTTAAGCTGGCGAAACAAGCAAGTTGCTTGGCGCGATCAAAGTCGAGAGGATCGCGGCGCGTCAGCTTCCGCACGCTCTGCGCATCATCAACAATGGTCGGCACACCCGCCGCACAAAGCGCTGCCGCCAGCGGAATCGCAGTACGGTCGGCCGCTAACGCGACCAGCTTTGGCTGCAAACGCCTTAGCTCATCGATTACTTTGCTGTTAGTTGACCGATCGAGAGCGCATTCAAAGCGGTGATCGCTTTGATGGACTGCGAGTGTAAGACCGGATTCAGAGACGTCGATGCCGACAAAGCTGTCAGTCATCGACTAGTTTCGGAGATTATTGTCCCCTGGCGACTGTTCTGATTGCGGCACGCGCGACGGATCGGGCTTGTCGGGCGAGGTGTGGAGATGCACCGCCTTCCATTCCGTGCCGACGCGTTTGAAGACGAGCGTCATACGTCCCGATGCGGAATCAGGTTGGCCGTTGAAGGTTTGCGACTGCGTCCAGAGACAAGTGACGACGGCGCCGTCGCGGCCGAGCATGGTCACATGCCGATCGCGCACGTCGAGCTTGACGTCTTTGCTTTGCGGGAATGAGCTTTCGCGGTTCTTTTTCAATTGGTCCCAACCCTTGGTGACCGTGCCGTTGTAATTGAAGAGGACTAGAGCAGACGAATTCCAATAACCGCTGGTGTACAAATCGACGTTGGAGCGTCTGATGCCATCGATAATCTTGTCGAACGCCGAAAGCACCGCCGCCGATGGGCCTGCGGCCGGAGTCGTTCGGCCGCCGCCGGTAGTCGGCGAAGGAGACGGCGTCGCGTCAGCAGATTTGGTTACCGTCCTGGGCGTTGGCGTCGGTTTTGGCGCCACGGTCCGACCGCGACTTGATGAAGAGTTAGTGTTGGCGTTTTGAGCAACGGCAAAAACAATACTCACGAATAGGATCGAAACGGCGACTAATGATCTTTTCAAGAAGTTAGCTCCTCTCAAGTAGTGTCAGCAGCCCGACCGTCAGCGAGGGCCCGTTGCCC
>JBIOZK010000050.1:0-5611 GCA_044870975.1 Pyrinomonadaceae bacterium | reverse complement strand
GTTTTGAAGGAAGAAGCAAAGCAGAAACGCGCACGTACCAAGAAGCCAACTCGCCGCAAAGCCGTAGCCTAAAATATGACGCGCTCCCGTCCAGTTAGAATCGCCGCTCTCATCTTGGCCCTCATTGCGGGCCTTGCCTACGCTCTAGGATATGACCCTGTTTCGGATCGGGGCGTCAGAGCATACACAGAGAGCACGTTAATAAGCGACTGTTTCTAATCGACCTGTCACGCCAGCCCGATCTTACCCTTGTCTGGTGGAGTTGTGAAGTATATTATTACCAGAAAATCCGTTTCGGAGCAATAAATCGGCAGCGATGGGTCAGGACTTGGCGCCGATCAGGTAAGTCACCGGGTCGTCGCCGAGAACGAACGCCGAGTGAATGGTGTTGGCGGGAAGAAAATCGCGATCTCCGGCGCGCAAAGTGTAAGTCTCGTGGCCAACCCGCAGCTCCAGCGCGCCACTGACTATCCAATGCGACTGATCCTCGGCGTGTGCATGCGGCCCATACCTGGTGCCGGGCGCGTCCGTCCATTGAAATACGCTGTAGCCTTCGCTCTGAAGACGCCGTTTGAGATCAGCACCACTGGGCTCGCCGCTTTCACACCATCGTTCGACTTGAAGATTCATCGGGCGCGACCGTTTGAGGCGGGGCGATTATTTGTTTGCCGCGCCGGAGCGCGAGTCTGCGAGCCTGTTGAAAACCAGCCACGCCACCAACCCACCAGGCTCGTAAGTAAAAGTGCAAAGACTATGGTCATTACCAGCGCCACCTTGATGGCTATGCGCATGATGCGGCGCGCCAGGAATGCGAACGCCACCACGAAAATGACGATCAGGATGGCTACCGCCGTCGAGCTTAATAAATATCCGTTCACGCCTTCTGGTAGCTCGCACGAATGGTCGTCTTGATGTTTCCGCGAACATTGAAGTCGCCTTCGATTTCAACCGCGAGTGGATCGCAGGCGCTGACAAAATCTTCCAGGATCATGTTGATGACATGCTCGTGAAAGACCTTTACGTCGCGAAATGAATTAATGTAGAGCTTCAAGCTCTTCAACTCGATGCAGCGTTCATTGGGGATGTATTCGAGCCGAATGGTGGCAAAATCAGGAAAATCTGAGAAAGGACAGACACAGGTAAATTCAGGAATTTCGAAATTGATTTTGATTTCTTTGCCCGGGAATTCATACGCAAACGTGTCGAGCGGATAAAGGCTCATCTCCGCCCGCGGCGTCGATTCAATCTCCAGGCCCTGCTGATTTGGTGCTGCTAATGTGGTGCTCATGATCAAAATTCGCGTTCGTAATATCGGTCTGGTGGGCGGCGCCCGATCTCAAATACCTTAATCAGGATCAGTCCCGCAATGAATCCGCCAATGTGCGCCGCATAAGCCACACCGCCTGCCTGCGAGCCGCTGCCCAGCACTCCAAGACCGCTAATCAACTGAAACACGAACCAGAGCCCAATCGCAATGAAGGCCGGCACTTGCGTCACAAACCAGGAAAGAATCACCGTCACGCGATTTGTGGGAAACAGCAGAATGTATCCGCCCAGCACGCCGGAAATCGCACCGGAAGCGCCCAGGCTTGGCACCAATAAGCTCGAAGTCTCACCGGCAAACAGCGCCGTCGCGAATACGTGCGCGAGCCCGGCCAGAATTCCGCATACCAGGTAGTAAAGCAAATATCTCAAATGCCCCAGACGATCTTCGATGTTATCGCCAAAGATAAAAAGGAAAAGCATGTTGCCGAAGATGTGCGCTATGCCTCCATGCATGAACATGGAAGTGATGAGCGTGAGATAGACGGGAATCGGCGTCGGCTGCAATCCCGGCATTTCGATGCGCTGGCCGGTGAAGTGCTGCACGGAAACTGGTCGCGTGACGATATCTCGGCCGGTCAGAATCTCTGCGGGAACCGTCGAGAAGGCGTAGGTGAACCTGTCGTTACCGCCCAAGCCCTGGAGAAAGACGAACACCAGGATATTGACCGCGATGAGAACGTAGTTGACCACCGGGGTCGTCGTCCGTCCTCTGTTGTCGTCGCCAATAGGAAACAGCATTTTTCGATATCAGCCGTTTAGAGGCGGGCTACTGCCGCCTTTTTCCCATAATCAGATGGCGGGCAGTAGCCCGCCTCTGAACGATCCCAAACGTGTTGTTTATCCCTTCGCCGCAGCGTCAGCCAGCGCCACGTTGCCCTCTTCCAATTCGCGCTTCACCTCGGCGGGCGTTCCGAATGCTTTCGCCTTCTGGTCGTCAAACTCGCCTTCCCAGCGCGCAATGACCACCGTAGCGAGACAATTTCCCAAAACGTTCACGGAAGTGCGGCCCATGTCCATCAATTCATCGACGCCGAAAATCACCGCGACCCCGAGCGGTCCCAACCCGCTGGGCATAAAGCTGTTGAGGGTCGCGAGCAGAATAACCAGCGATGCGCGCGGCACGCCGGCGACGCCTTTGGAAGTGATCATCAGCGTCAGCATCATTACGATTTGCTGACCGAAACTCATATGACCAATCACCGGTTCAGCAGCCTGCGCCACAAAGACCGAAGCCATCGCGAGATAAAGCGTGGTGCCGTCGAGATTGAAACTGTAACCGGTAGGCATCACAAATCCGACGATGCGCGGAGGAACCCCGAGCCGCTCCATGTTCTCCATCGCTTTGGGCAAGGCCGACTCACTGCTCGTTGTGGCAAAGGCAATCGTGAACGGCTCGCGTACAGCTTTGAGAAACTGTTTGAGCGGAACTCGCGCGAGCAGGACTACGGCGCCAAAGACAAAAACCACCAGCAGCACCAAAGCGAGATAAAGCGATCCAATCAACAGGCCCAGGTTCTTCAAAACCTGAAGACCGTTGGTTGCAATCGTATGAGCCATCGCGGCGCCGACGCCAATCGGCGCAAACATCATCACGTAATTGGTGAACTTGAACATCACCTGCGCCAGCGCGTCGCAGCCGCGCAAGATTGGCGCGGCCCGTTCGCCCATCGCCGATACTGCCATGGCGAACAGCACACTGAACGCCACTATCTGGAGCACGTCGCCCTTCACCATCGAGTCGAACACACTCGCGGGAAAAATGTGGACGATCAAATCACGAAAGCCCTGCGGCTGCGTCTTCACCAGCGTTGTGATATCGCTGCCGCCAATCAGCGCCACGCCGGCCCCCGGCTTGGTGAGATTCACGATCCCCAGCCCAATAAACAGGGCCACCGTCGTGACGATCTCGAAATAGAGAATCGCCTTGGCGCCCATGCGCCCCACTTGCTTCAGGTCTCCGCCGCCGGCGATGCCGACCACCAGCGTCGAGAAAATCAGCGGCGCAATGATCGACTTGATGAGATTCAGAAAGATGTCGCGGAGGAAATAGACATTGTTGCCCCACTTCGGGCTGATGTAGCCGAGCACTCCACCCAGCACCAGGCCAATCAGAATTTGGGTAGTCAGTGACGGCCGATACCAGGGGCGTTTTTTGGAGACTTGTATGTCAGCTTGTGTGATTTTCATTAAGGTTTGCGGCCGGTAATGTTGAAGGTCAAATTTACTGTAAATGCGTTCGGGCTCTCAGTGGTTGATTCGACACGCACGTCGCGCCAGCCTTTCGATTCGAGGAACTCTTTGACGGTGATCGCGCCGAGCTTGGCCCGGGCAACGTCGAAGGGCTCACCTTTATCGACCCCAACCAGCGCCAGGCGTCCGCCAATCAGAAGGGCAGGCCCGTCATTTAATCCGATGATTTTGACTTCGCTAATCACCGGTAGCTCGGCTACTTCGAAGGTCACTTCGATGCCGCCTCGGACGCCTGCTTCGGTATTCACCCGAGTTTGCAATTTATCGAAGTAACCTTTCGAAAGCAGTACCTGCAGATCGGTTTCAATCAGGTCTCCGTCGTAGGTGTTTCCTACCTTGGTCCTAATCCAGGACAATATCTGATCGGAGGTCAGTCGACGATTGCCCATGACGTAGACAGCCTCTACCAGGCGGCCTTTTGCGTCTTCGACGGAGATGACTTTCGTCTCGCCACCGTTAATATCAAATTCAAAAGCTGTCCGCTGCGAAACCGAATGCCAGTTGAGTTCTGCCGGTTTGAAGCTGACTTCTGAAACCGCGTTTTTCAGGTGATTGGTTAGCTCCGACGGCGTCCCTTCCATCAATTGAATGTCCGTGACTCGGCCCGTCCGGCACAACACGCCGCGAATTACTACATGCGCCGGCCGTCCTTCAGCAAAGGTGTTAACCAGATTAAGGTCCGGGGGCCGAATGATCTGGGCGCGTCGAGTAACTTCTTTCCCGGTGTAGACGCGGCCGTAACACTGCAGCGAGTTCTGAGACTGCGCGCGCGCACACGAAATCAGGATCACAACGCACAAAGTCAGCACGGATGTGAGGATATGTTCGATCATCTGAACGCCTCTATCTTCCCCACTTCAACTTGTTCCGCAACACCTCAAAGTAATTTCGATTCGGCGGCTGCACCAGATTGAATGAGGTGTTGCTCTTGCGAATCACAATCCGATCGCCCGCCTGCAAAGTAAATCCGACCTGACCGTCCAAAGTCAGCGCCACTTCTTCATTTTCGGTAACCAATCGTACTTCTATCACCGAATCGTCAGGAACGACAATCGGACGGTTCGTCAAGGTGAACGGGCAGATTGGCGTAATCACCATCGCGTTCATCGAGGGATAGATGATCGGGCCGCCGGCCGATAAGTTGTATGCCGTTGAGCCCGTCGGAGTGGCGACAATTAGGCCGTCCGCGCGAAACGAATTAACGAATTGATCATTCAGCGACGCTTCAATCTCAATGATGCGCGCCAGGGCGGACTTGTTGACCACGACATCGTTCAGCACCCGATTCTGCGTCACCATTTCTTCGCCACGCCAAAGCTCAACTCGCAACATTAGCCGCTGCTGGACTTTGTATTTGCCGGCCAGGATTGCTTCGAGCGCGGGGAATAGTTCCTCAATCGGAAATTCGGCGAGATATCCAAGACCGCCGTAGTTCACTCCAATGACCGGCGCCTGGTTGTCACCCAACATTCGTCCCGTCGCGATCATCGTGCCGTCGCCGCCCAGCACCAGCATGAGGTCAACCCGTGCAGCTAGCTCGCCTTCATTGACGATCTGGATCTGACAGCCGGTCTGGTGTTCAATCTGCTCGCGCTCGATCTCGGGTAGCCCCACGAACGCAATGCCGCGCTCGCTCAGCCATGTGGTCAAAGCGCACAAGGTTTCCAGCGCATCTGGCTGATGCCGTTTGACGATTACGCCAATGCTCTTGATTGGGGACTGGGCCATGCTGTGGGGTCTAATTAACCACAAAGACAGTGAGAGCTCAAAGCAGATTTGACTAACCGGCGATTGGAAAGAGCGACGGGAGGGCGAACTTAGGCGCGTTCGTAAAGCGCCAGAAATTCCTTGTTGCCATCTGCGCCTTTGACCGGCGAGTCGATCAAACCTCTCGCCAGCAACCCCAGCGACTCGGCCGCGGCGTGAACTTCGCCGATAACCCGTTGATGCTGCGCGGGATCCTTAACGATTCCACCTTTGCCGACTTCGCCTTTGCCCACCTCAAATTGAGGCTTAATGAGCGTGATGATGCGGC